>DHOO01000070.1:4026-52983 GCA_002409975.1 Firmicutes bacterium UBA5388 | reverse complement strand
CAAGGCGGGCTTTCTTCTTCGAATTAGCCCTCCCCGCCGACTCGGTTAGCAAATCGATGTGGCCGCGAATTCTCCATGACACACCTGCCTGATCCGCTCCATGAAGCACTTTCCGCGGCCCAAAGCGGCAATGCTGTGTTATATGAAGTCGCGCGCCTTCGAAGCCTAGGCTGACAGGAGGTCAGCCTCTTATTTAAAATAATAATAAAGGTTACCTTCGTAATTATTATCCAGGTTCTCCTTACTATCAAAACGCATGGTAAAGTTAACTGGGTTATAGAGTCCAAACTCATCAGATTCTTTTAAAGCCTTAAAATAATCACTTTGAATATTAGCACAAACTCCATTTTTAGAGTTCCTTAAAATATCTTCATCCCTCATAAAAAATACAACAACATCCGTGAATAATGGGTAAACCCCCCATAACGAATAATTTCTGTATTTTTTCCAGATGTATTTATTAATCTTTTTATAAGTGAGTCTGTTCACTCCAGTTTTCATTTCAATAGAAAAATCATTATAACAGACCCATACATCCTTTATGGTTTCTGGGTTTCCAAAATTATGCATGTCGGCTAGTTTTTCGAATTCTTGTGATATTTCATCTTGCTTATTCTTGTCATATCCACAATGTCTTTTGTCACACATGCTATTATAATCTCTAGTTGATGAAAGCAAGATATATAATTTAAATCTACCCTTAGGGTTATTATTTGGAATTCTTTGAAACACAAAGTTGTAAGCAGTTATGCCAAATCGCTGACCCAGCCACTTTTTTAAATCACAATAAAATGGCGAGAGACGTTTTTTATCTCTTAAGATTTCTATTGTTTCTTTATACGTCACATCATCCACAAGAACCATTATTTATTCCTTTCCCAGTCATGGTTTTCCTGACCCTTTCCGCCGCATGAATGCGGTGGCCTTTGTGCGCAATTTTATATAACGTTTGCGGGTTCCAGACGTTGCCCAACCTTAAGCAGAATTCTCTCTTTTTTACCCACCGGCGTCCGCGACCGCGGTTAGGTTGGGCAATGTGGGCGCGTATGCTTCATGATTCGACTTACTTGACCGGCTTCATGAGTTACCTCTTCCAAAGGCTTTCTGCTTTTCCCTACCGCGCCCCGAAAGCTGGAACCCTGCTGTTCTACGACGTATGGCAGGGACTTTCAATTGAGGTTATCGAGACAATACCGCTTTCATAATTTTGTGATTACTTTTCTGATAATATCCTTTTATGTAATTCTCTTGCTAATTCACCATCTAGTTCTTTTAAGACCTCATATTCTTCTAACGCTGCTTTTAAATCACCTATATCCACATAAAGCACCCCAAGACTATAACGGCCAATAGAATCATTTGAATCTATACGCACAACTTCTTTGAATGCTTCATGTGCTTTAAGTAGATAAGAATGATTTGATGAAATGTAATATAAATATCTACAGGAAATCCCCAGTCTCCAAAACGCATCTTTATTTTCTGGGTCAAGCTTAGTAGCTGTTTCAAAAGCAGATATGGCAAGTACAGACTTATTTACTAAGGAATAGACTGCACCTAAAGCACAATAAATTTCTGAGTTATTTGGGTAATATTGCAAAGCATTCTCTAATGTCTTAATTACCTCATCTAACTGTCCCAATTCCTCATAGCAATATGCAATTCTCATATAAGCTAAAAATGTGGGTTTTTCTTTAATTGACCTATGATAACAAGCAATTGCGTTGTAGTAATCCTTTTGATTTTCATATTCTGATCCGTTCTCTAGCCAAATCCCTGCATCTCCTAATCCCCACTTCGAAAGTGCGATTGGTTCAAGAGGTTTTAACTTAGCTATTTTTTGACTCGGTATTGCAAAGTTTAAGTTTTGGCCACCTTTGATTTGAAACGAAGCTACACCAATTACATTACCTTTTGAATCAACAACCGGGCTTCCACTAGAACCTGGGGAAATAGGTGCTGTTATTTGAATTACATTATCGTTTCCATCAATATTTTGAATAGCAGAGATTATTCCATTGGAAAGGCTTTGCTGGAGTCCCATTGGATGCCCCACCACAAATATTTGATCCCCAATTTCGGGTAGACAATCAACTACGGTTACTGATTTCAGCTTGAGTTTTCCTTTCTTTAGGATAGTTCTGCTCGCATTTTCTTTATCAAACGCCCCAGATCTTATAATAGAATACAGATCCAAAGGGATGGTGAATCTTACTAAATCGTATTTATTATCTTCTGCAATTATATCTTTAATTTTAAACTTAGCACCATTCATAAACACGACATCCGCACTATAAGAACCTTCCAATACATGTCTACACGTAACTGCCTCCCCATCTTGATTAATTATAAATCCTGTTCCTTGGGCTAAATGATTACCTATGTCGTCATATGTATTTATTAATAAAATAGAAGGTTGTAGTTTTTTTAATAATGCTTCATTGCTAAGCGGTCGAATATATAAATAAACCGAATTGATAATAATAAGAAATATTATTCCTCCCAAAATTACACTCAAGTTTTTGAAGAACTTCCTACCAACAATAGCTATACTAATCCCTCCCCCACTCTTCTATCGGTAGCTAAAATGACCCCATCTTACTGCCATATGTCGTAGAACTCTCTCATACCCGACCTAATTCAGATATGATGGTTAATTATTGGTATATCCGAATTAGTTCGTATATGAGTGTTTTAAGACTAATTATACAAGCGGACTTATACTATTTTATATGTTTCCGACACTTAACTGATATGTCTAAATATTAACATATATATATATTTATTTCTACATATTAATTACCTATTTTTTCCCTAAGCTTAATGTGTTCCACAAAAAGGAGCTTTCCTTCATACATTGCTTAAGAACATTATAGACGGTTTCGCTTAAGAAAGATCAAGCTCTGAAAGATCCCCGAGAAAACAACAACTGAGCTCCGGGTTTTCATTAGCCCCAAAGTAATAATAAGTGTTATGTTTTTCCATCAACTTAGTTATAATTTTATGTTAGAATTAATATTAGATGTTTTATCTTTATTTTTAACTTTGATGATCGAGACCATTCATCTTACATTTCGCACCTTCTAAGCAAAAGTCAAACTAAATTCGTTTTCCAAAATTAGGATGCATGATAAAAGCCCAGTTAAATTAGGGAGGTGGTGCGAAAAGTGAGATTCATAGAGATATCATATCCCTATTGAAGCTGGGCTGATTTTAAGACTTCGGAACTCCTGGTTATGAGAGCTATTTCAGGCATGAATAGGTTGTAAAACATAAGGCAGGAATAAATCACCATCATCAACTCTGCTTTTTTAGTTTTGCTCATGATTTTCACACCTCATGCCTTATTCATAGTAACATTTTTTATAATGACAGAAGGTGTGTGACATCATTGATTAAAAAGAGGATCATATTAATATTAACAGCAGTAATTCTATTTTTCGCAGTTTTGCCCCGCCTGATAATCATTGTTGAGGCCTTTAAAAAAGAAAAAGCTTATCAATTTATGGTCAATGGCGAACCATGGTTTATCGTTTCGGAGAAAGATTCCTTAGAACGTATCTTAGGTGAATATCAGGAACAGTACCTTGCTAATATTGATAAAAACGCTCAGGTCAAAAAGGTTACTTTTTCGCAAAAAGTTGAAATTGTAGAAGTAGAAGTTAAGCCGGAGGAAATCGACTCTTTAGAACTAGCTAAGGAAAAAATATATGCTGTTGAAGAAGCAGCAGTTGAAATAGAGATTAAAAAAGGCGATAATTTTTGGAATCTATCCAAAGCAAATCAGATTACTGTCAACGAATTGGAAATTTTAAACCCCGATGTTGATCCGGATAAAATCTTCCCGGGTGAAAAACTGATCGTCAAACCTTTTAACCCCGTTTTAGATGTGAGCATTGAACTAGAAAATTTAGTTGTTGAACCGGTTCCTTTTAAGATAGAATACAAAAAAGATCATAGTCTGTTTAAGAATGACAAAAAGATCCTTAAAGAAGGGGTTGAAGGCCAAAAGGAGGTTAACTATCACATTACCCTACTCAATGGGTATCAAAGTTCTCTTCAAATAATAAGTGAAAAAAACCTTCAAGAACCGGTAAACGCCATCGTTCAAATCGGAACCAAAACCACCGTTTCCAGGGGTGGCAAGATTAATTACGGAGTAGTCAGTGGTAAAAGAATCTCTAGTCTTTATGGTTATCGAATTCATCCTATTACGGGACGAAGACGATTTCATGAGGGTATAGATATTGCCGCAACTCATGGTAACCGAGTATATGCTTACACTGATGGTAGAGTTGTGGAGGCAGGTTGGAATGGCGGGTACGGCAATTGCATTTTAATTGATCATGGTAATGGGTTAAAAACCAGATATGCTCATTTGTCCAAGATCTATGTGCGCATCGGTCAAAAAGTCCGAGCAGGGGAGCGCATTGGAGCCATCGGTTCAACCGGTAACAGTACCGGTCCTCATCTCCATTTTGAAGTCATTAAAAACGGCCAGACTAAAAATCCATTAAATTATATTTAAATTATTGTTGAGAAAAGAGAAAAAAGGTTATTAGCTGACGAGTCATAAGATAGAAACTAATTTAAAAGATAATCTAGGGTTTCAAGCGGCTACCGATCATCAGGAGCCGCTTATTTTATTTTCATCAATGATCTCTTGACCACCGCTCCTAAATAATGTAGGATTAGTTTTATAAATGATTCTACCACTAAGAAGTATTCTCAATAAATAATCTCTACATAAAAGAGACTGAATAGACCCCTGTTCATGAAATAAAAGTAGAGTACTTTATTGTAGAATCATTGATTAGTATAGTTGAGAGGAGCTAGTTAAGATGAGTTTACCTAGTAAGACAGGTTTTTATGGTGAGTATGGAGGACGTTTTGTTCCCGAAGATTTAATCATGGTTTTGGATGAGGTTAAACAGGCTTTTTACCGTTGCAAAGAGGATGAAGAATTCCAAAATGAACTGGCTTATTACTTGAAGGATTTCGTTGGCCGACCAAGCCCGCTCTATTTTGCGGAACGTCTCACTAACGCAATTGGTGGCGCTAAAATCTATTTGAAACGAGAAGACCTCAACCACACAGGCGCCCATAAAATTAATAACACCCTTGGTCAGGTACTACTGGCTAAACGCCTGGGAAAAAAGCGGATTATTGCTGAGACCGGCGCCGGACAGCACGGAGTAGCAACTGCCACCGCTTGCGCTTTATTTGAGATGGAATGCATTATTTACATGGGAGAAGAAGACACGCGTCGTCAGGCTTTGAATGTCTTCCGGATGGAGCTTTTAGGCGCTAAGGTCGTTGCGGTTAAAACCGGAACAAGAACTCTCAAAGATGCGGTTGACGAAGCACTAAACGATTTAATCCTTAATTATAAGGACACCTATTATATGCTGGGCTCGGCAGTTGGGCCTGATCCCTATCCGGAGATGGTTAAATACTTTCAATCGGTAATCGGCGCTGAAGCTAAGCAACAGATGCTGGAGATAGAAGGTAAACTCCCAGATTATCTAGTCGCTTGTGTCGGTGGGGGTAGTAATGCTATCGGTTTATTTGCTCCTTTTTATGGCGACCAAGCAGTTAAAATGGTTGGAGTGGAACCAGCAGGTAAAGGTCTAAGTACTCCGGATCATGCGGCGACCATCACTATGGGAACACCCGGGATCATTCACGGCTTTAAGTGTTATCTGCTCCAGGACGAGCAGGGGGAACCCCTTCCGGTTTACTCGATCGCCGCAGGGCTAGATTATCCCGGTGTGGGACCGGAACACTCCTTTTATAAAGACAGCGGTCGCGCCCAGTATGTTACGGTTACCGATCAAGAGGCGGTTGAAGCCTTCCTTAAACTTTCCAAGGTGGAAGGGATTATTCCCGCCATTGAAAGTTCCCATGCCGTCTCCTATGGTTTAAAACTTGCCGCTGAACTAGAGCAAAAGCAAACAATCATTATCTGTCTTTCAGGGCGAGGCGACAAGGATGTGGCCGAGATCGCCAGTCTCCTGGAAAGATCATAAGTATAAAATAACACCAAGAAAGAAGCTGTTCCCGAAGTTAAGGAACAGCTTCTTTAGTTTCCTTAATTAAAGATAGGCTACGGGAGAGCGTTTTTAACCTTTTATCACTTTACTATATCATCCTTTTCAAGTACAATAACTAATGAATATAAATTCTGAAGGAGCGATTATTTATGAAGAGGCATCTTATCTCTGCTTTGATACTTACGGTTGCTATGGTATTAATCTTCTCCGGTTGCACCGGTTCGCAAAAAGATAACTCTTGGGAAGACATTAAGAAAAAAGGCGAATTTGTGCTTGGACTTGATGATAGTTTCCCACCGATGGGTTTTAGAGATGAAAACGGGGCGATAGTTGGTTTTGATATTGACATTGCTACCGAAGTCTGTTCCCGCCTTGGGATCAGTCTAAAACTTCAGCCTATTAATTGGGATGCCAAAGAACAAGAACTTAACACTAAAAACATCGACTGTATTTGGAATGGCCTGACCATGACCCCAGAACGTAAAGAGACCATGCTTTTTAGCGAACCTTATCTTAATAACCGCCAAGTATTAGTAGTCAGGTCAGACTCAGGTTTTACTTCTCTCTCTGCTTTAGCTGGAAAAAAATTAGGATTACAAGCCGGTTCGAGCGCTAACGATGCCTTGAACAGTTCTGAAGAGTTTAAATCAGGACTAGCTAAAGTTATTGAGTTCGACGATAATATGACCGCCCTTATGGACTTAGAACAGGGCGGACTTGATGTAGTGCTGATGGATGAGATTGTGGCCCGTTTTTATATTCAACAGAAAAGCAAAAGCTACAACGTTCTTGATGAGGCGTTAGCCAGTGAAGAATATGGCATTGGTTTTCGTAAAAACGACAAACAATTAAGAGATAAATTCCAGGAAACCCTCGAAACAATGGCTGAAGATGGCAAACTCGGTGAGATTTCTACCAAATGGTTTGATAAAGATATTACTGTCGTCGCAAAGTAATCGTCGGCGCCGGCTACCTCCCGCACACATGAAAGCGATTGAAAACAAAGCGGGGTGAACTCACAGACTCACCCCGCTTTATTCTTAATGAAACAGGGGTTACGGGTTTACTTTAATCTCATAACCCTTTCCCAATCATAACCAGCAGTTTGAGTAGCAAACTGTCAAAGCCATGATCTTTATGTAACATTAAGGAATGGCCTAATTGCCTTAACATGTTTGAAAAAGGGGATTTTAAAATGTTCGCTATTGGGAATGGGACGGATTTTTTCCGACTGTTGAGTCTTCTTTTCAATGGAGCTTTAACATCGCTGCAAATATTTTTTCTTACTCTCCTTTTTTCACTCCCCCTAGGACTATTAATTGCTCTGGGGAGAATGTCTCCCCAAAAATGGATAAACGGTCCTTTAAAACTTTTTATCCTCATTATGCGGGGGACCCCTTTAATTTTGCAGCTCATTTTCGTATATTTTGCCCCGTTTTACATGCTCCCTGAGAGTATGAGGTTTAGTTTGCCTCGTTTTACCGCGGCTATTATTGCTTTTTCGCTGAATTATGCGGCCTATTACGCCGAAATCTATCGTGGCGGAATTGAATCAATACCCCGTGGTCAATATGAGGCCGCGGCGGTATTAGGTTTCACCAAAGCACAGACTTTCTTCAGAATTATACTTCCTCAGGTAATAAAGAGAATTCTTCCACCGATTAGTAATGAAGTTATTACCCTGGTTAAAGACAGTGCGCTGGTTCAGGTCCTTGGGATCTCCGAACTCTTCCGGGTAGCTAAGAATGAGTCTTCCAGAATCTTTTCAACGACCCCACTTTTTGTTGCTGGTCTATTTTACCTCTTTATGAACTGGATGGTAACAAAAATATTTGAGACTGCTGAGAAAAAACTAAGTTACTACCAGTAGAGGGGATTACTAAATACTCATTTTTCACAATATATAGTGTTTCTCACTTTCGGCAAGGCAATCAATCTTTTATGCTTTAATCTTAATCATTGGATAGGTAATTTCTTTAAAATAGTCGTTCACGCTGGCTACCGATCGCACCCGTGAAGTGTGTAATTCAAAGCCAGGTGAATCGAGAAACATCATCGGATTTTCCAGATAGGAGGCCAGCCCAATGCAAATTTTAAAAGTTGAAAACCTCTCTAAAAGCTTTGATGGAACCGAGGTCGTGACCAACGTTTCATTTGAAATCACTAAGGGTGAGGTAGTTGCGGTAATCGGGCCATCCGGTTCAGGAAAAAGCACCTTGTTGCGTTGTCTGAACCTTTTAGAAAGAATTGATCAGGGGACAGTGGTGGTGGCAGGAGATACTATGGTCGAAACCTCCTCCAATGGTCAGGTACGTTACGCCTCAGAAGAAAAGTTGAGGAAGATCAGATTACATCTGGGGATGGTCTTCCAAAATTTCAACCTCTTTCCCCACTTTTCTGTGTTACAAAATATAACTGAAGCTCCTCTTCGTGTAGCAGGACTTTCAATCGCAGAGGCTAGAGTAATTGCCTTAGGATTGCTGGATAAGATCGGTTTACATGATAAAGCTGATGCTTACCCCTATCAGCTGTCCGGAGGTCAGAGTCAACGGGTAGCGATTGCCCGAGCTATGGCAATGAATCCCGATATCTTATTCTTCGATGAACCCACTTCCGCGCTTGACCCCGAGCTTACCGGCGAGGTATTAAAAGTGATCCGTAATTTAGCGTCCGAACATATGACTATGATGGTGGTAACTCATGAAATGAGTTTCGCCCGCGATGTCGCCGACCGTATTATTTTTATGGACAAGGGACAGATCATTGAAGAAGGCGCCCCCCATCAAATCTTTAGCAGCCCAACAAATGAAAGGACTAAAACTTTTCTCAAAAATTTTTATAACAACTCCGGATTTTGAAGAACCATCCCCTTCTTTGTTCTCGAGATGATCAGGTTTCGATGACCTTAAAATGCATCCACTGCCCAAAAGAGACATCCTGATTTGCCATTCGACCCTTCACCCTGGCTCAATAAAGTCAGTAACTCTTGATTATTAGTGATCCTCCACTCTCCTAAGGTAAAGGGGGTAACCAGTCTGTACATTTTATAGGGGTTATCTTCCCAAGCAATAACTTTTAGCCGTGAATAAATCGCCGCATCGAACTTAATTCTTCTGACCTTCGGTCCGACAAGGTGAGCGAGGACTGACACCGCCCGATCAAAAAGCTCTGCAGTGGTGGTTGGGTAGGTCCCGAATTCCTTTACCCTCAACTCATCCTTTTCAAGCTCAATGCCGAAATAGGCAATGATTTGTTGGGTTATATCCTCTATCACCCACCAGTTTTTAAGTTCTCCCATCACCCATTTTTTCCAATAGTCCTCAGTATCTCTAACGACAGGACCATTGAAATTCCGGGCATAGTGATCGTAAATCTCGCGAATCGATGCTAAGTCTGTCTGGAGAGAGAAAGGACGGATCCTGTCAAGCCTCGAATGTTCTTCCGGAACCTCCACTACCTTCCAACGGGAGTGAAGCTCTCGCCAGCCCAGTCTGGCATAGAACCCGGTTAAGCTGGCAAAGAGCATTGAAAATTGGATTCCCCGCCTTTCCATCTCTTCAACGGCCATTTGCAACAATCTACTAGATAAACCCGTCCCCCGCCATTCCAGTTTCGTGCTGACCTCACCGATACCACCCATAGTAACTTCTTCTCCAGCAAGAAAAATCCGGCGCGGCATAATCCGAACCGTACTGAGGATCTGCCCTGCTTCCACGGCCACAAAGATGTCCTCCAAATTTTTCCAAGGATCATTCTCCCAGTGTCGTAAGAAATATTCGCGACCACCCTTGGATGAGCCTAGGGCGAAAACAGAAACCAGGTGAGTAAACCAGTCTTCCAGCTCTTCCGGTCTTAATCGGCGGAATTCCACCCTCTCATCACCTCTGTCACATAATCACTAACCGTGATTACTTTCTTTTCCAAACGGGATCTTTCCGCTGCTAAGGCCATCAGATGACTTTGTACTGAAATTCCGGCAGAAGTCAATCCGGTTTTAGCTTCCGCTTCACCTTGGATCTCTCTAATAAAATGCCTCATTAAACCATCATCCCCACCACCGTGCCCAGAACCAGCCTTCTCCAATCGGATGAGGTCTTTTCTGCCCGTGCCGAAATAAACCACTTCGATCTCATTTTTCTTCATATGTCCCCTGATTTCTCCTTCTGTCCCCATCAGCTTAATCGTACGAGATTCCTCTGCGGAGAAGGCGCACATGGTAAAAGCGGCGGTCACCTCATTGGCAAATTGTAGGTTAACTACCTGATGATCGACGACATTATTATCACAGAAATATACACACCGTCCGTAAGGACCAGTCTTTAAAGCCTCTACTCGCCCAGCCAGACTCAGATCATTGGTAATCGCCGATACCGGCCAGTCTGTTCTTTCTGTAAGATAAATCCGGGGAGCGTAATAGAGACAATCCTTCTCGGCTGGACACCCGTCAAGACACCTGGCTGGAGCGCCCATCGGAGCGTTCTCCTGTTTGAAATGGGTTAAAGAGCCAAAGGATGAAACTTGCTGACAATCCGCTCCGGCTAACCAGAGCATAATATCCATATCATGACAAGACTTGGCCAGGATCATGGGGCTTGATTCGGTAGAATTACGCCAATTACCTCGGACATAACTATGAGCTTGATGCCAGTAAGCAAGGTTCTCATTGTGTTGAATGGAGATCAATCGGCCTATTTTCCCTTCATCCAACAGTTTCTTTAGTGTGGAAAAGAAAGACGTATATCTTAATACATGGCAAATCAAAAAAATCCGTTGGTAATCTTCGGCGCATGCCCCCATCTTAAGGCATTCTGCCGGATCCGTAGCCATCGGTTTTTCCAGAAGGACATGGTATCCTTTTTTTAGAGCCATAATCGCTGGTTGATAATGCATCCTATCCTGTGTGCAAATTAATACAGCCTCCGCCAGCCGGGGATGGGCCATTAACTCCTCCCAGTTCTCAAAAAGCATATTACTGGGTATACCATGACATTCTCCCATCTTCTCTCTTCGCACCGGGCTCGGTTCAGCCACCGCCACAATCCGGAGCTCAGAAGGATAGCGGAGCGCATATGAAGCATAGGCTGTCCCCCTGTTGCCGGCACCAATCACAGCAGCAGTTACCTGTTTCATCAATCTCATCTCCATTTATTGTTCTCCCACACTTCCCTGCCACTGAGGCTGATCTGCTATTCGATAATGTTATAAAAAAAGAGACAAAAATGGCATAAGTGGGGGCATTAACTAAACCATTGTAGTACTTACCCTTATCACGAAGAAGAAACGCCAAATCCACGACAAGAATACCACACCCCTCGTATTTTTTCAATTCTGAAAACCGATTTTATTAAAAACTTTACCAAGGAAAGCAACTTTAAAGCCTTCCTTACTTCCTCTTTTTCCCTACAGGAAAAAAACTCAGCAGAACTAAATAAAAAATAGTGGTTTTTGTTGCAAACCTCAGTCTCCTTTCTTTTCAACCGGATTGATGTCTTTTTAAAATAATCCCTTCATAAACTTTTATAGCTAAGGGAATTGCATAATTACCTTAAGCATCCATTTGGCCAATCTGGGAAAGGCCTTTGGGGCTACAAAAAATATTCAGCAAGAGAGTGAGGAGTAAAATGCTGAAAAAAATGATAACCTTTATTCTTTCCTTGGTCATGGTCTTCTTGACTGCTTGGGCGGTTCAGGCCCAAGGTGTTATTAAATTTAGCGCTGATCTCTCCGGGTCTGTGGAAACTAATTATCTTCAGAAGAATACCTGCCCTGTCAATCCCGGTTATTTGGTCGGAATCGAATTTTTCCAGCAAAAACAGGAAGAAACTTTGCTTGGCGCCGGAGTGGAGTATCAACTGCTCCGCTATGCCGAAAACCTCGACGAAGAATTCGGCTTCATTCCAGTTTACGGTCTGATCCGTCTTCATTTTTCTCCTTTCGCAAGAAGTAAACCTTATCTTATCGGAAAGCTCGGGTACAGCTTTTTTCGGGTTGAAGAGCCTGACAACGACTTCGACTACAAAGGCGGCTTATATTACGGAGGAGGAATCGGGCTGACACTCTCCAATAACGTACAATTCGAGGCGGATTACACCGTTCACAATGGGGAAAAACGATTGCGGAATTTCCTTTTCCCTTACAGGTATACGAAAGTCAGCCTCGCCCTGGGATTGCTTTTCTAAAATTTTTCGGCGCACCAGTAGTTGTAGCAAATATTCCATTTCCTAATTAAAGGTAATAAGCAGAGGCTGTTCCTTAGCTGGAACAGCCTCTGCTGGTTTGGACGACTGGATTACCTATAGTAACCCTCATCTTTTCATTTCTTAGGAACATTTTTATTCTATAACCACTCGCTCTTGCCATACATCGCTAGGATATTACAAGGACAAAAGGTATTTATCCCTTTAAACCAGTAAGCGAGATGCTCTCAATAATTTGTCTCCGTAAAAGGATGAAAATTACAATCATCGGAAACACAGAGATAATTGAACCCGCCATCAACAGACTATAATTAGTGCTAAACTTAAATTGGAACATTGTCAATCCAATTTCCATATTAAACAGTTCTTTCTCATTGGCTATTAATAAGGGCCACATAAAGGCAATCCAAGCCTGAGTAAACGCGAAAATACCTAAAGCGCCACCCGATGATTTGCAGAGCGGAGTTACTATCCTCGTAAGGATCCCAAATTCGGAACAACCATCAATTCTCGCCGCATCCATCAGCTCATCCGAGATGGTTGAACTAATATGCTGGCGCATTAAGAAAATACCAAAACTCATTACTAAATAAGGAGCGATCATACCCTGATAAGTGTTGATCCATTTCCATTTAACCATAGTTGTGTATAGGGGAATCACATAACTCTCAAAGGGAACAATCGCAGTCACAATGATTAATAAGAATAAAAATCTTTGACCAGGAAAACGGTACTTGCCGAAAATAAACCCACCGACCAGGGAGGTAAGGAGAATAACAATGGTTGATACTATTGATATGAACATACTATTGACGAAAAATCTAAAGAAGGGCGCTTGTCGAAATAGTTCCACAAAATTAAGATAAGTCGGCGCATTCGGTAGTAATTTAGGAGGCCAAATCAGTACTTCAACTTCAGGTTTAAAGGAAGTGGAAAGCATCCATAGAAAAGGGATTACCATAAAAAAGGCGCCAATAAGTAAGCCCAGATGCTTTAGAACCGCGTGTAGCAATTCCCGCTTCTTATTCTTCCCTATTTTACTCTTCATTTTTTCCCCTCCTTACTCCTCAGATTTAATGAATCTAAATTGGATTAAAGTTAAAGCGATAACGATAATTGTTAACACTACCGCTTCCGCCGAAGCATACCCTAAACGGAAATATCTAAAACCATTTTCATAGATATCATAGAGCAAAACACGCACTGCCCTTCCCGGAGCAGCTTGAGAACCAAGAGTCATCACATATACCTGCGTGAAAACGTTAAAGGCATTAATGGTCGAAGTAACCAGCACATAAAGAAGAATCGGTTTTAACAAAGGTAAGGTAATATAGCGAAAACAACTCCATCCATAGGCGCCATCTATACTGGCAGCCTCATAATAGACAGGGGAGATGTTTTTTAAGCCGACCATCAGTAAGACGATATTATATCCTAAGTTTTTCCAAATGTTCATAATTATCAGAGCCCAGAGGGCGATGCTGGGATAAATCAGCCAGCCCACCGGTTTAATACCAAATATTGATAAAATGTAGTTTAAGATACCATATCTAGGATCATAAATCCACTTCCAGGCTACGGCCATCGGCACCAGAGGAGTAATATACGGCAAAAAATAGATTGCTTGATAAAAGCCACTAAATTTTGTTTTTTTCGCTAACACTACTGCAATCGGCAGAGAAAGCAAAAGACAAATAACAACACTTGCCCCGGCGTATAAAAAGGTATTCTTCATTGAAAGTAGAAATTGGTCGTCAACGAGTAACATTAAATAGTTGCCCAAACCTAAAAAGGGACGCTCATTCCCTACTAGTTTCCAATCAAAAAAACTCATCCAAAAGGTTTTGATTATGGGAAAGACGCGAAATAGGAAGAATAATGCCAAAATCGGTAGGAGCATCAAATAGCAGAATAAGATCCTGGAACGTTCGCCAGACGAATACTTCTGCAAACCTAGATATTGCATTTAATCACCTTTCCTTCCGTAAGAGTAGGTTTACATAAAGAATACTGTCTTCCCGGTTAATTATTAACCGGGAAGACAGATCAACTTATGCTCGTTTATTTCCCATACGCCTTATAGCGCTTCAAAATTGAATCAATCATGTTAGCCATCTTACGAACGGTCTTCTCTATTCCTTTTGGATTGTCAACCAATTTTTTGTTTAGAAACGCTTCCATAAGCTCATCCGCTATTTTAGTTTGAATCTCATCGAAGGCCGGAATCACTGGGTCCGCATAAAACCCAATCTCTTTCGGCGGATTTACAAAGAACTCATACTGTGGAGTTTCCTTGACCAAAGACGCAGAATCAAAGTTCCTCTCTGGAATCCAGCCTGAAAGTTCAATTAATTGGGGGGCTGCCTGAGTACTGGTGAGAAACTTCATAAATTCAACGACCTCTTTGGACTTAGCGCCCTCCGAAGACATATAAATCGCCCAGGGTTGAGAAAGAGTATCATGACGTCGCCAGCCGGGCATAGGCGCTACTCCATAATTTAAATTAGGATTTTTGGATTTAACTTCACCAATTACCCAACTTTCTCTTAAAAACATTGCGGTGGTATCTGTCACAAAGGCATCTGAATCATGCTTAACTTGGGGGTCATCAACTTTATATTTGTGAAGAGCGTCAATGTAATAACGCAAGGCGTCACGACCGGCTTCATTATCAATGCCATTCTTCCATTTACCGTCTCCGGTCGGCACAATTAGATCAGCGCCCGCGTTATGAAGCACAAAACGGAATTTTTCCGTAAGACCGCTACCGCCGCCGGAAATTCTCAGGCTCAATCCGCTACGGATTACATTTCCGGATTTATCGTACGTAGTAAGCTTTTGAGCAGCCTCCATCAATTCTTTGTAAGTTGTGGGCGGTTTGTTTGGATCTAGACCAGCCTCTTTAAACATGTCCTTGTTATAAAATAAGGCCGCTCTACTCCCGTTCATCAAAGGAAGCCCATAAGTTTTTCCCTTAATCGTCACATAATCAACGGCAAATTGACTCCAAGCTCCGCTTTTCAAATACGAATCTAGCTCAGGGGGGTTAACCGGCAGTAAACCGGCGTCAATAAGCTTAATCGCAATATAGGGCCCTACATCAAAAACTTCCGGACCGGTTCCGGTCGGTATAGAGGTAACCAACTTCTGCTCAAACTCACGAAGACTAGTGCTCAAAACCTTAACTTCGATGTCAGGGTGAGTTTTAGAAAACTCAGCGCCTGCCCATTTGTAAAACGGTTCGAGTTCTGGAAAACCTGTCCATACATTTATGGTCTTTGCTAAAACCGGATAACTCATTAGTACCAATAAACACAAAGCTAAGGTAAAAATCGATACTGTTTTTTTCACTTTTTTTCCTCCTAACATTTTGATACAGATTTTATTTCGGATTGAGTATCCAGGTTCACTCCATCTGTCACCCCCTTTTCAGAATGTTTCCTTTTTTACCCTTTAAATAATTAGCTAGTTTAGGGTCTAACGTTTAACACGTTGCCCCCCGAAAATATCAAGAGCACGATAATTTTTGCTATGTTTACCCTCATGAGGTGTTCCCGGAGGAATTATACATTCATCACCCGGTCCCAGTTTAATTGGTTTACCATCTACTATACCTTCGTAACATCCCTCAAGCACATAACAGTATTCCCAGTAGTCATGTTGATGTAGCGCCACAGAACCTCCTGAAGTATTCTCCCATAGCACTACCTGAGAACCGTCAGCGCCATCAAACACAAAACCCTCCATCCCCTCTGGAGCGTTGGGAACTCTGTTTTTTTCATTACGAATAAACTCCGGAAAATGCTTCATCTTAATCTTAATCCCCCTTAATAATCCCTTGTTTTTTCTAAATTAAAATTAATAATCAGACCAACTACTCTCTATCTGGACCTGGGCTCCACAAGACTTTCGAATTACCAACTCGGGTTCAAAAACAATATGCTGAGATTCTAAATCTTTCTCATCGCCCCCTAACTTAATTTTTTCTAAAATAATTTTACAAGCTGCTTTCCCCATGTTATAGGCTGGTTGAGCAACAGTGGTCAATGGAATTTCAAAGTACTGAGCATACGGAATATCATCATAACCGACTAAAGCCAGCTCTTCTGGGATTGATAATCCCATGTTTCTGGCAGCGGCATAAGCGCCAATTGCTAAACTATCGCAGTAAG
Organism: Firmicutes bacterium UBA5388; assembly: GCA_002409975.1. Classification (GTDB taxonomy): domain Bacteria; phylum Bacillota; class UBA4882; order UBA10575; family UBA10575; genus UBA5388. Next base: position 36,561 of record DHOO01000070.1, on the reverse strand, counting down.
CCAGAATTGCTGTTGGTCTCGGGTTATTCCGCAATAATTGTTCCGCAAGGATCTCTCCTGTGCTGGGTTTCAAATTTTCACCGTAGACAATATATTTTTCGGATAGTTCTATTCCTGCTTCGGCCATCGCTTTCTTATAACCAACGTAGCGATCCAGAACACTGGTTATTCTTTGCGGGCCCAAGATAACTCCGATCTTTTTATGACCAAGTTTAATCAAGTGCTTAGTAGCTTTATAAGCGCCTTTTTGATTGTCGTTAATCACATAATTAGTATCAATCTCCTGGCAACGCCGGTTAAGCAATACCAACGGAACCTTTTGCTTGTTAAGGTTCTCAATGTGATCTGTTCCCGGAAAAACCGATGTCAACATCAGTCCAGCCACTCGAATACTACGCAGGGTAGCGACAGCCTTCAGTTCAGCCTCGGAGATTTCATCCGTATTTAAAAGAATAACGGAATAGCCTTCTTCCTTTGCTGTATCCTCAACACCCCTTGCTTGCTGCGCAAAAAACGGATCGCAAATGTCAGGGATTATTAGGCCGATCGTTTTTGTCTTGCGGGAAGCAAGTGACGCGGCAATACTATTGGGAGTATAATTTAACTCACGGGCAATCCTTTTAATACGCCGCCTGGTCTTTTCGTTGATCTCCGGTTTATCATTCAACGCGCGAGATACTGTATTAATAGATACTCCGGCTATTTTCGCAATATCTTTCATTGTGGTATTCATAAATCATCACTTTTCACTCAAATTTGTGAGCGTTACCGTTAGCGCTCACGTTAGCGTTTATATATTAATTAGACATCTTTCCTTAATATCCTTCTTTTTGCAAAAGTTTTTTTAAAAGGCTGTTCCAGGAATTTTGGAACAGCCTGTTTAATAAAGTTGCTTTGTAAACATAAAAGCCACTATAATGGTGGCTTTTATAAAAAATTATCTTTGTAATATGTTTATATTTTCCTGGATGAGGGAATTGTCAAAGATTAGACAATTCCTAGTGGGAATATCAATATATTAATCTGAATTCGTGACATCTATACACACCAAGGGAAATCGTGAAAGCTTGCGATAGCGTTTCCCCTGGTATAGATCGATTAGTCACGAAATCAGATATGTGGCAAAATGTTAAATAATTGAATTAGGCAATTCCTCAGGGCAAGAGCTTTTCGATTACTGACCTTAATAAGAGAGTAAAACTGGATATCAGATCAGATAATGTTTTCATTATAAATAAAAGAACTTAGGACTCAAAATAAATCTATCGGGGCTGCCTTTCCAGAGAAAAGCGGACTAAAATAGATATTTAAGGATTTTTTTCTTCTTCATTGAGATACTATTATTAGATTATTCAACTTTGAAAGGGCTTAAACTCAGCCTCTTATTATCCACACAGAGGTGTCAAATTTGAAAGACAAATATACCAGCGGCTTACTTGCCGGATTAGCTGGCGGTATCGCCGCTACGCCAGTAAACCTACTGTTGATTTACCTCTTCAAAATAGGAAGCCTTCGGTTTGTCGACTTCGCCGGCACTTTTGTTTTCGGACATTTTCCCCGAGGTTTTTGGGAGTTCGTAGTTACCTATCTAGTTTATCTCGGTTTTAGCGCGACTTTAGGAGTTGTTTTCACCTACCTAACTTCTTTTGCGCCAAATCCCCGTTTTCTAATTAAAGGAATTCATTTTGGCGCCGGAATCTGGTTCTTTTCCTATGCAATTACCTTACTTTTTAAAATTCCTAGGCTAAAAACTGTTTCATTAGGCTCAGCAGTTACCAACTTTTTAGCTTCGATGACCTATGGTCTAGTGGTGGCGCTCACTCTTCAATGGTTATTAAAACAGAGACAAGGTTTAAAATAGAAAGGTCAAATATAAGATCAAAGCCTGTTAACTACGAGGCGTATAGTGGCGTAAGAGCCATTTAGCCAAACCGTCCAGACCTGAAAAGAGAATGCGTTCGGTAATATTGGCCTGATCAAGTTTATCCCGGATCTCCCATTTCAGTTCATGGGGGATAATAATCCGTCGATAAAGTTCAGGATAATGAGAAAGCCAATCATCAAGGCAGCCGGTAGCAGTAGACATGACAGAAAAGAAAGCAAATTGATTGATGATCCGTGAATCGAGTGACGGTGGTTCAAAGAAGATGACCAGGTCATGGTCTTCATGATGGAAGGCGTCAAAATCCTGCAAAGTAGGGACTGCTTCTTCTATCATTTCAACTGTAAAAGCATTGGCTCCAACCTGCTCCATAACTCCTTTCAACGGCTCAGGGAGCAACTTGTTTACCTGCACATAATCAACCTGCCAAATAATACCGTCCTGAGCATATTTTGAAGTATCATCGGTGGCAAAATGCAACGCCACAAAGGGCGAATAAGTCCAATCCATTAATCTCGTCGGTAGACCGTGGTGTTGGGCCAGAGTCATCAGTCGCCAGTCGGAGGAGACCATACTAGGATCATTAAACTGTCCGTACTTTTTAAAATTCCGCAGCATATGGTATTCCAAATGTGGGTTATTCTGGCAGACCCGAATAAAACTATTTTTTAACCGATAACTTTTATCCGCCAAACCACGAAAAGCATAGTTACTGCGAAATCTACCGAGCTCCGGTTTCCAGGCATCATCATATAAGCGCTCACATACCTCACTCCAACTGTGAACGACGACCTCATTTTCTCTAATCTCCATTTTATCTTCTCACTCCCATCCACTTTGAAAAGATGTTTGGCCTATTTCCTACTAACAGCTCACCCAGCTCCTCCACAGAATGAGCCATCTGAGTAGGTCCAGCCAGTTCAATCTCGTCTTGCTCTCCATAACCAAAGGTAACTCCGATAGAATCGATGGCGTTCGCTTTAGCGCCAAGAATATCAAATTTACGATCGCCCACCATGACCGTGTTCTCTCCGTCCCCACCCAGAAGAAGTAAAGCAGTTCTAATTACTTCCGCCTTGACTGCCCGTCTTCCGTCCAGATAACTACCAACAACCAGTTCTTCTTCGAAATAACGGGCAATTTCAAAATGCTCCAAGATCTGGCGGGCAAAAACGGTCGGTTTTGAGGTCGCAAGCACAAGTATTTTGCCCCGCTCCGTTAAAGTTTTAAGTAATCCTGAAATGCCAGGGTAAAGATGATTCTCGAAGATTCCCTTCTCTCGATAATAAACCCGGTAAAACTCCACTGCTTTCCTGGCCTTTTCCTCATTAAACCCATAGTACCTCATAAACGAATCAATTAAAGGCGGACCGATAAACCTCTTAAGCTTAAGAGGGTCTTCTTGAATTCCAAAGCGAGCTAAAGCAAAAAGAGTAGAGTTGATAATCCCTTCACCAGGATCGGTTAAGGTGCCATCAAGATCAAACATGATAAAGCGATAGTGCGACACAAAAATCCTCCTATCTACGGTTGTAAGCCCTTTATTCTTCAATCATAATTTAGCGTTTGGCAATTCTCTTGTTTACTGATTCTTTCTTATTATACCAGACCACTAGATTCTAGCCCTGAAGTAAACGATTTTGTAACGACTATTCTCTAATAACCATCTTTACCTCGGTGCTTCTCCCCCGGTCGTCCTGACAGATAACTTGATGTTCACCAGTTTTTGGAGAGTAAAACAACCGCTCCCCCGGCTTTGTCGTGCCCAGAAGTTCACCGTCGATAAACCAATAAAGCTTATGAACATCATTAGAGGAAGCCGCTTCCAAACAGATCTTCTGATACTCTGTAGGAACGCCAAGACGGATTTGATAAATATAATCAGGAGATGGAGAACGGACAACCGGCGCCCCACCGGGAATTAGCTTCTGCCAATCCGGCAATAAGGGGGGGAGCTTCTCTACTGGTTGCCCGTTCATCTCCAACCAGGAAGCAATCCGCGGCGGATACTGAAGATATATCTTTTCCAAGACTTTCTTGGCTGATGAATAATAATGAGGCGGCAAACGATAACCAGTAACCGGATCGAGTAAATAGGTTTGATGGAAGGTACATTCCACATCTGAGGAACAGTCAGTCAGAAAAAAATCGGAAATTAAAATATCGCAATGTGGACCCGGTTTTTGCCCGCTAAGGGCGCAGACTTCTCTAACTGCTACCGTCGAGGGTTGCGGGAACCAATGGACAGTAGTGTTACTGCTTAGTTTATTGAAAATATCAAAGAGGAGCGGAGCCGCCGTCTCGGCGCCGATGAGACCAGCTTTCCCTTCTCCCGAAAAATTCCCCACCCATACCCCAACTGTATATCTAGGATCATAGCCGATGCTCCAAGCATCCTTGTGACCATAGGAAGTGCCGGTCTTCCAAGCTACTTTCGGGAGAGAAGAAAACTCCCAACAAGTCGGAAGATCAGGACGACGCACCTCCGCTAGGATTTGAGTAATGACGAAAGCCACCCCAGGAGAGAATAGGTTCTGCGGAGAAGATATGCTCTGCCCTAATCTGGTTTGAGGCGCATAAAATGTGCCTGCGCAAGCCAAAGAGGAATAAAGGGAAGTTAGTTCTAAAAGATTAACTTCACAACCACCTAACACCATGGGCAGTCCATAGTGGTTAACCGGAGTAATAGTTGTAAAGCCAGCTTTCCTTAATAGTTCATAAAGCGCCTCTCCGCCTAAAGTCGCCAGCAAATCTACAGCTGGAACATTTAGTGATCTTTTTAAAGCCTCCCGGGCCGAGATCAACCCGGTATAAGTCCGGTCATAATTCTCCGGACTATAGCCGGAAAAAACCACCGGGACGTCTGATAAATAGTGTTGCGGGGTAATTAGCCCCTTTTCCAGACCTAGGGCATAGACAAACGGTTTTAAGGCAGACCCCGGAGAACGCGAGGCCAAATAGCCATTAACCTGACCCTTGTCTCTCTCATTAAAGAATTCGACCGAGCCAACTGCCGCCAAAAGTTGATGTGACCGATTATCAATAATCACGGCTGCCGCATTAGTAATCCCTTTACTTTTTAAGCTTTTTACCTCAACAGCCAACAATTCCTCCACAAAAACCTGCAAATTAAGATCAATGGTGGTATAAATCCTGGATTCCTGTGGGTAACGATTGCTGATCCCTTGGCTGAAATGAGGAGCAATAAAGGGCCAATTCTGACGGGTAGTAGGTAGCTCCTCGCTTAATGCTTCTTGATACTCATCGGCGCTAATCATATTACGAGCAAAAAGACGTGTTAGCACTTTATCCCTTGCCTTTTGCGCTCGTTTCGGATAAAGATCCGGACGTAACTGCGAAGGCGAATTGGGAATCACCGCCAGTAGAGCCGCTTCCCCCGGACTTAATTGCGAAGGCTCTTTACTAAAATAGAGCCAAGAAGCAGCCGCCACCCCCTCGATATTACCGCCATAGGGCGCAATGTTAAAATAGATCTCTAACAACTGGTTTTTACTAAACCTTCGTTCTAACTGAAGGGCACGGAAAAGCTCAATGACTTTATTATACCAGGTCCTCTTCTTCGGCTCGGTCATTCTGGCAATTTGCATTGTCAGCGTCGACCCTCCAGAGACGATCTTACCAGAGCTTAGATTCTGAATAAAGGCTCTAGTTAGAGCTACCGGGTTAAAACCAGGATGATAATAGAACCAACGGTCTTCATAAAAAACAAGATATCGCCGCAAAAGCGGAGATACTTGTTCTAAAGAAGTTCTGATTCTCCACATATCGTCTTCGGAAGTAAAGGCGCGAAGTATTTTCGTATTTCGATCAAAAACCAAAGTGGAAGAAGGACGGTGAATAGCCGACCAGGGCAGAGGAATCAGATAAATTGCCAGTTCAAAAACGATCAGCATGGATAATAAAACTACTAACCCCAATTTAAGACGGGGATTCATTCGTTCCGACCATCTTCGCAAAAAACTCTTTGTCCTTTTAAATACTGGAAAATTCACCATCATCACCTATTAGCTTGTAGATAAATCCTTATCACGGTTTGGCAGCCCCATACTTTCCCTTTACCCTGCTTTAGTTCGCTCATTCTCCCCGCACTACTTTAATGGCGCCACTCGAGCTAAAGCTGGAGACTTCCGGAGAATACATACATTCCGCTTTAATCGACGGGAGAATGAATTGACCGCAGGTTACCACCCGTAAGGCGTAATAAAATTGATAAGTCTTGACTTCATTCAGACTAACAAACAGAATGAGACGATCATCCCTAATATCCAGATAATCGGGTTTAACCGATTCTTCTGTAAGCCAGGGGATGCCAGCCCTACTCTCCAAGCGAGGATTCTCAATCTCTAACCCCGCTGGAAGCAAATCAACAATCCCAATATTATGTAACTCTTTTTGCTGCGGTTTGATCGTAATCCGAGCGACAATCAAGTCTCCCTGTTTGATGTTATTTACATCCAGCGCCTTCCCATGGCGATCCAGATATTCCCTAGTCACTTGTAATCCAGTGTTATGTTCGGGAACATCGGTTCGTTTCAACAAACCGCTGGCCTTTAAGTAATAGTAACATTCCCCGTCCCCAGCTAACTTCACTGTGACCTTACCATCAGCCAGCCGAGGATCGTTTAAGATAAAATCCTCAGTACTATCAAAATCCGCGATCTTCTCTTTGCCCAGATAAACTTCTCCCTGATACTCTCCTTCACCCTTTTCTTTCAGGATCTTCCCCAGCGCCAAGAGCGCAAAAGCATTCTCCTGGGTTGTTCCCCAACGCCCGCCCTTGGCCGCTTGCGTTATTCTGTTGACCAACTTATAAACGGATGGATTCTGCGGCTCCACATCAGCTAGTACACTAAGCATAATGGCATCGGAACGAAGGGAGGAGTTAAAGTTTCCCCCGCTTTCTCTTGAGAAGTCAGCAACAGCAAAAGATTCAGGGAGTATTGCCCGAGCGGTGATCCGGTCCCCAGTATAGAAATAGGCTGCTGCCAAGTGCGCTCGAGAGTATGAACTAATATTTTCAGGGGCGTATCGTTTCCAATAGGCCATCGTAGACAGATCAGGAGTCCCATTAAGACTTAAAACATAGAGAGCGTAGATCTTGCTCTGTAGCCGATAGAGATTGCTTTCGCTACTACGCGCGATGGTTTTTAAATAGGAGAGCATTCGGTTATATACCCGGTCAGAGACGGAGTGACCAGCCTTTCTGGCCTCGACCAGAAAATGAGCGGTGTAAACCGAACTCCATTCATGACTGCTATTACCTCCCGGCCAGTAGGCAAAAGAGCCGTCTCTGAGCTGCATAGCTTCAATTTTTTCAATTCCTTCGCTGATATAATAATCGGCGTTCCCCTTAAAGGCACCCCCTTCCACCGCGCTCAGCAGCTGATCAAAGTAGAGTAAAGGAAATAACTTGGAAGTAGTCTGTTCTACGCAACCATAAGGATAGGTTAGTAAATACTGTAGCCCTCCGGTAAATTCCACGGTGGGAAAGGGGGAGAGGACTAATGTATAATCGGTCGTTCCTGGAATCCATTGATCATCCAGTTTAAAAACAAGTGGTTTCTGCTGTCCGATCGAACCCGACTTCAGCTCATGGGTTAAAGGTACGGGAGGACGGAGTGATAATTCCTCTTCCATCCTACACGTTTCTCCGTTACCTTGTACTTGGAGTTGGAAACCAAGTTTACCAATTCCCTTACCGGCCAGTAGCTCAAAGTTAACGACCTTTTCTTCCCGGTCAGCTAGGTTAATTTTAATCTGGGGAGCGTTTGTAACTGTAACCGGACCTTCTGACATCAACTTAAGGTCAAATTCTCCGGCTTTACCCGTCCCATTGAAAATCGAAACTGGGACTGTAAACCGGTCATTCGGCGCCACAAACCGCGGGAAAGTTGGAGTAAGCACCACCGGATCTCGGACCATTACTATTCTCTCAACTGAGCCAAAGCGGTGGGCGTCAAAAGCCACGGCCATCAAACGAAGGGTCCCATTAAACTGTGGAATCTTTAATTTAATGACAGCGTTACCGTTTTTATCAGGAGAAACCATCCCAGACCATAAAGATACCGGCTTAACTCGCCGTAAAGAAACAGGGTTAAGGTTTTGCTTCCTCACGCCCTCCAGGAGATCGGCATCCCCTCCAGGCGAACTCTCTGTTGTCATCCCTTCCACTTCCGGGAGAAGCAATCCATAAAGATCGTAGCTGTTCAGACTTAAACTCCGCTTCCCATAGAAGAAAGCTGTCGGATCTGGCACAGAATAATCCGTTAATTGGCAGATCCCCTCATCAACCGCAGCCAGCGTAAGATAAGCGTGACCCCCAGAGTTTTCCACTTGCACTTTTACTTCGATCTCCTGATGCGGTCGGATTTCTTCGGCCGTTGCCAGCTTTATCCCTAATTTAGCGCTACTACAATCCACTGGTAGAGGAATTGTGCCAAAAGCTCGGGCTGGCGCATGTTTCTCCAAAGACTGGAGCGGGCGAAGCAGATGGACCGAAAGATAAGCATTAGGCTTATATTCTTCTTTGACTGGGATCGAAACCACTCCCGTATTCTCTTTTAAATCAACAATCCAGTAGTCATAAACCCGCTCCCGTTCTACTGTCACCAGAGCCTTACCTCCAAATGGCGCTTTAATTTGCAGTTGAGCTTGATCCCCCACTTTATATACTTCTTTCTCCAGATCCAATTCAATCTTATCTGGGTCATCCATCGCCCAAGGCGAGTATCCCCAACCACTGGCGTAAAAGAACAAAGAAGCCCGAGCATTAGTCTTCGGGTCGGTAATGACAATCTGATAACGTCCATAATCGCGCGGAGTATAAGAAAAGGTTTGTTCCCCGGGTCCTTGATTCAATTTTTCTGTATGAATCTTCCGTCGCTCTTCTTCCGACACATAGCGATATCGTCCGTTAGCATCCCGCCGATAAATAGAATTCCAGGTAATGCGGTAAACCTCGGCGGTTAACTCCGGTTCTTTAACCGGAGTTCCCTGGGGATCGACGACTAAATATTTTAATGTTAATGGTTTTCCTGCTTCGCAATAATTTTTGCCCAACGGTTTAACCCCAATATAGTTTTCATAAGGATATAAATCCACGGCTTGATAAGTACTGACCGCCCGACCACCGTCTTCAATGACGGTAGCTTGAATAATGGCCTTGAGCTTAGCCGGAGGGGTTATCCCAGTAGGAAATTGGTAAGTAAAAATCGCCTCTCCATTGGCATCCAGCTTCGCGTCACCCAAGTCATCACTTTTTGCACTAAAGCTTCTGTCCTGATCGCCAAAAGTATATGAGCGGTAAGCCGGGACGATAAATTCTGACGTTTCCAAACGAAGGTTGACCTCTGTTCTCCTCCCCGCCGCTGGCGGACCGAAGAGGTTGACTCCCTCTACTTTAATCTGACATGAATCCCCTACTTTATATTTTTGCCGATCGGTGAGCACCGTAACTTTAATCCGGTCAGGCATAAACTCTTCTACCTTAAAGGAGACCTTACCAATGATCTCTCCACCTACTATCACATTTCCACGATACCTACCGGTCTGGGCATAATCAGGAATTTCTAATTTAAATTCGCAAGCGCCACGGTCATAGGTATTGCTAACTAATTCCCGGAAGATCTGACCATCAGGTTGCCGGAGCTCTAATTTAACCGGGAATTCCGGCGGCAAAATCGCCTTTGGCCCCCGGATAATGGTTACCAGATTACCTTCATCTCCCGGCCGAAAAATATCCCGATCCAAATAGACAAAGGCCTCATAGCCCTCATCCAGATTCTCGCGGCCTTGTACATCAAAATCAGTAGTAGAGATCAGACTCGTTTTGAGGTGAACAAAAGAAAAATCCTCCCCCTCTTCCGCCAAAATAATCAGTGGTTCAAAATCGCCTTTTAGTTTTTTAAAATCCACAAACCTGGCGATGCCTTGCGCATTAGTCTCCGTTGCTGCTAAGATCTGGTTGTTTTGGCTGATCAGGCTAACCTTCACTCTCTCTTTAGGAGCAAGAGTTTCTAATGAGTTAACCCAGACTATTAGATCATCATTACCCATTTTGCCGACAATTCCCAAGTCGGTAATAATGACATATTTACGATCATTCATCCATCGTCGCTCATTATTATAGGCGGCAACCTGGAAAATACCTTTAAACCCAGTGGTTAAGTATTGGCCAAGGTTAAGCGGGGTGGTCACTACCTCGTTCTTCGCACTGACCGGCTCAATGTTTTCCGACTTAACCAGCTTACCCAGATAAGGAAGTTGACTATTATAGCAATAATCTTGGTTGTAATAATCCAACTGATTAAGAAAAGGGATAATGTTATTGGCGTAGATCTGGCTGATTTCAAGATTAACCCGCTCCACATTGACAGTTTCCAAACCTAAATTCAGATAACCTTTACTACTAAGATAACGTCCGGCGGAATTAAAATTCAATCCGGGTTCCATATCCTCTAACGTAATCACGGTTACAAAATCCTTAGCTAAGGGTAGACCATTAACCGCTGGTAAACCAGAGTTTAAACGCAAATTATAATTTTCTCCAGCTTTAAACTGATTGCTTTTTATCACCAGCAGTTCTTTTTCCACCTCTACTTGGAAATCAATTTGCGGTTTTATTTCAATAAAACCGGCAGCCGTCTCGGCATCCACTTGTTCGGAACACTGAATAGCAATCCAGTATTTCGAGTTTTCTCCTTTTAAGGTAGCATTGATTATTTTCAGCGGCTTTTTTACCCCCAAAATAGTCTGATATCGATACTCACCCGCTAAACCCATTTGTCCGTTTACACAACGGAAACCCTTAGGCAGAGTAATGGTAACTTTCTGCTCTTTTTCAGTAAGCGCCAGCGGTTCGCTAAGGGCGGTGAAATAAAGACTGTTTTCTTCTGTATCCAAAGTGTAGGCTAGATCTTTATTGCTCCCCGGCAAACGTATTTTCAGCGACTTCTCTAGTTCAACGGGGGAAACAGGGTAGTTAAATCCGATACGAGCCTGTAAGATCAGCCCTTTATTATCTCCGGGGGTAACAAAACTGACATTGGTACTCTCTATCTGAAAACGAGCAGTAGAAAAATCCATCGTTCTTTTTCCGGAGAGGTATTTACCTTCTGCCGAAACTAATCCTGTATTAATCTCTGCTTTATAGGTGGTGGAAGGCAAAAAAGAAACCTCCGGTAAAAACCGTAGTTCACGCCGGGTAACCCAGCGAAACTTTCCGGCAATCGAAGGCGTAAATTCTATAAGCTGATCAGTTAATGTCACACCGACATCTTTCTGCTCCACCACATCCTCGGAAAAGATGAAAGTCAGATTAGTAAGGAGACTTATTTCTTTGGCCGGTTTCACCTCCACTAATCTTAGTTTTCCTCGGTTTTTGGTACTCCCACTTAACGAAATAACTAGCATCACAAATAACAAGCCAGCTACTAACAACCGCGAAACCAACCCTTTTTTACTGCTATTCTTAATCATCTCATAGACGACTGGTTTTTTGTTTTCCAAAACAAATCACCTCCAGTTCCATTTTATCTATATTAGTTAATATTCGGTAATTTTTTGCAATTTCCTCCTCCTGTTACTTTCCTCTGCGAAAAGCAAATACTACACAAGCGCCATGAGACTGAAGGTTATACGCTTCTATTCTACCCCCCGTGTTTCTCTACCAAAAGTTTTGCTATATAAAGCCTAAGCCAGCGGAAACGCTGGCCAGAATAACTCTTTTGCATAACAACCAGAAAGGTCAATTTACTACTTAAACTAGATACTAACTAAAAGCTTAACTACATTAAGAAACTGGGGGGAAGATCAAATGATTCACCTCCTTTAACCCTTAATCGCCCCGATAGTAATGCCCTTTGTAATCTGTTCATTTAGGATCATATACAAAATAAGAGAGGGAAGCGCTACTAAAGTCATAACAGCAAACTGAACCGCATATCTGGAAGCATACTGACCGGCAAAATTATAGACAGCAAAAGGAAGTGTCCTATATTTATCACTCGCTAAATAGGTGGCGGCCATGATAAAATCATTCCAGGTGGTAAAAAAAGTCATAATAACTACGGTTATAACAGCGGGTTTCGCTAACGGAAAAATAGCATGAATAATAAGATGAAAAATACCTCCCCCATCGATTAAGATTGATTCTTCAATCGAAACCGGAATAGATTTTATAAAACCGGTCATTAAAAAAGTTCCCATCGGTAAGGTAATCCCGATATAGGGGATAATTAACCCTAAAAAAGAGTCGGAGATACCTAAAACGCGAAAACTTGAGAAATTCGGAAGTAACGTCGCATGAATCGGAATCATCATCCCTAGCAACACAATTGTTAAACAAAAGTTTTTCAATTTCCATTGCATTCGTGTAAAAGCATAAGACATCATTACTGAAAAAAGCACTGTTAGACTTACACTGATTACATTGACAATGATACTATTAAACAAGTATTGAGGGATTTTCCCATCAACCCAGGCTACTTTATAGTTTTCGAACTGAGGATTGCTGGGCCAAATCAGGATTTTCGGTCCAAACAACTCACCATCTTTAGCCAGGGAGAAATCAAGTAACCAGATCAAGGGGAAGAGCTGCCCAATAGCTACTATTAATAAGAGCAAGTAGATTAACAGGCGCGCCCAATTTCTGCTCTTTACCGGAGCAACATCTAAAATTCCATCCGATAGCTTATACTTTTTCATTATCTTTTAGCCTCCGCGAATGTTATTTAATAAAAATCTTTTTTGAAAAACTTATTTAAAACCACCGTCGTTATTAGGCAAACAACGACAAATAAAACGGAAATCGCATTACCATATCCAAACTCATAAGCATCGAAAGCTTTGATATAAAGGTAATTTGCTAAAAACTGGCTGGCGTTACCCGGCCCGCCATTGGTTGTTAGATAAATGGTTTCCATCTGTTTTAATGATGAGATAATCGCCCAGATTACATTTACAGCAATTACAGGTTGTAAAAGCGGAATTGTTATATAAAATAGGGTTTGTAAGCGATTTGCCCCATCGATCCTCGAGGCTTCAAAGACATCTTCGGGAAGGCTTTTTACCCCCGCATAATAGATCAGAACCGCCCAGCCAAAGCCTTGCCACATCATAATCAAAATAAGTGAATAAAGCACAATCCCAGGATCACCAAGCCACTGCTGTTTTAAAAATCCCAATTGCAAAAGAGTCAATACTTTATTTAAAAGGCCATACTGAGCATTATAAATACTAACCCACATTTTTGAAGTAACCATGATCGAAATGACACAAGGAATAAAGAAAATTGTTTTAAACATTTTTTCCACTTTACCACCGATCCGATCCAAAAGGAGGGCAAATAAAAAAGCGATTGGGTGTTGAATTGTTACTGTCAGTAAGGCAAGGGTAGCCGCATTTTTTATTGACTTCCAAAAGATCCGATCCTGAAACGCATGCTTGAAGTTTTCTAAACCGATAAAATTTAAACTGCCGATTCCGGACCAGTCCGTCAGCGCATAATAGATACTTAGACCAATGGGAAATAAAACAGCAAACAAAAAGAGCGCAAAACCAGGAAAAACTAGCATGAAAATAGTTTTTTTATTTTGACGAAAACTAGGCATACTATCACCCATTCTTGGTATTGATTTGACAGTTTTCCGAAATATTAGGGGTAGAGGGAGACTGTTGGCTTTTTTCGTCTCCCTCTATCTTTGTCTGCCACTTATTAAATTATTATCTTATATTTATTGTTTTGCTTTGCGGGCTGCTTGATCACACGCTTCAAGAAACTTAGCCGGATCTTTCATGCCAGCGGCAAATTCTTGAATAATGGTCTGACTGTCCACTTTAAAACCAGGTGTAGCCGCATCATTCCAAGGAGTGCCACTAAATGAAGTAGCCTTGTTTAGAATTTTTGAGATCTGTAGTTGCAACTTGTTTTCATTACCGGTCATAAATTGATCATACTTCTGCCCTGGAATTACCAGACCCAACTGCCAAGCATTCTTCGCCCAGTTCTCAGGGGCCATTATGTAGTTTATGAGTTTAATAGCTTCCTCTTTAACAGGAGAGGATGAGGAGACGGCATAACCGCCACCAAACCAGCCCATCATATCAGTTGTTCTTCCTTTACCTTGACCTTTCATCCCAGGGAAAGCGACAACAGATACATTGTTACGGAACGATGCTGAAAAGTTTTCGTCCACCGCCAAACCAGTCTCCCAAGAGCCCATATAAAACATGGCCGCCATTTCCTGACCAAATAAGTTACGGGCGGCGCCGTAATCGGCGGCAATAAATGAATCCTGGAAGATTCCAATCTTAACTAACTCTTCTAGATCTTGAGCAGCAGCTAATAGATGTTTATGATAAGCGAATTTCTCCTTTTGGTCAATCGCCTTATAGATTAGACTCTGATCGCCGCTTTCCTTAATGACCAAATCCTGATATAGAATGTTCAATACCCAGCTATCTCTCCCGTTTTGGGCAATAGGCGTGATCCCTAGCTTACGAAAGGCTTTAACTGCGGTTACTAGTTGATCATAGTCAGTGGGAACTTGGATTCCATTATCCTTAAACAGTTTTTCGTTGTAGTATAAGACCATTAAGTCAGTATTCCTCGCCAATCCGTATAACTTTCCATTCATACTAAAGCCATCAAGTGAACCTGGGAAGAACCCATAGTCCTTATAATCGTTACGGTTTAATTCTGCCGCATAACCGCCTTTCATGATCGGATCAAAAAAAGCGGGCTGTCCCCAGACCATAAATAGGTCAGGAAGTTGATTCCCGGCAGTATAAACTCTAAACTTTTGTTTATAGGGTTCATCTTGTAACGCTTCAACTTTTACTTCAACATGGGGGTTTGCTTTCATATAATTCTCAATTAACAGTTGTTCCAGTCTTCCTTGCCCCGCAGTCCGGTCCGGCAAGTTGGAAAAGAATTTGATCGTGACTTTATTGGCCCCTGCCACTTTAAAGCTGTTACCGGCACTCAGAATTAGGGTTAGTGCCAATAAGAACACCAGGGACTTACTAGAAAATCTCATCCTTATTCCTCCTTATGATTTGATTTGTTTAAAAAGGCCTTTTTAAAAACTGTTAATACAACTTTAAAACCAGTTTAACATAATTTTTTTGAAATTAAGGTAGAGATTCTTTTAAAGTAGTTAGCTATTTTTTGTTTATTCCGCACCTTTCCCTTTTTACCCTTAACAAGAGAGTTTCCCGGTATTGCGAAGCAGTAAGACCTGTATATCTTTTAAAAAGCTGATAAAAATATTTTTCGTCTTGATACCCAACTTTATATGCCACTTCATAGTTTTTGTAACTCGTATTCTTTAACAATTTTTTTGCCATTTCAATTCTGTAATTATTTAAATAATCGATGAAATTAGTCCCGGTTTCCTGCTTGAACAAAAGGCTTAAATAACTTGGACTATAATTTACTTGCTCCGCAATTAACTGTAAATTTATATTATGGGGGTAATGCTCGTGGATATAATCAAGGGCAAACTGCACAATCTCGTTTAGCTCCTTATTGGAAACTAACCCCCTGACAATTCCCGTTAAAATTCGGACCATTTCCTCCTCTAATTGCAGCATAGTCTTTGCTTGAAAGATCTGATCGAAAGTTTTTAAAATATCAAGTCCTGTACTTTTAAACTCAATATTTTTATCAAGGCAGAAATGTAGGATATTACTAAACAAGGTAAGACTCAGTTTTTGTATCTGCCGTTTTGCCGGTTTTCCTTCTACAGAAATATTATGAAAAAACTCATGCACCGTGTTTTTTACTTGTTCCTCATCACCTTTTTCCAGGCATAGTAAAATCCTGTTTACTGCTTGAAGGGGATATAAAAACTCACCGTTTTCCTCAGACATGTGATAATCATAGAGCACAATGCGGTTTTCTCCGGAAAGAAATCTGGTTTCAATTGCGGCTTCCGCTTGCCTATACGATTTCCAAAGAGCTGCTAAGGGCGAAACCAAATCACCGATACCGATGGTAAAGCTTACATCATGAACCTCGTTTATCCTTTGTTTTATCGTCTCCAGCCTTTTTAACAGAGTTTGAAGATCATTCTCTTGTTTATTGACTTCTAAAACAGTCAGAATATTGTTGTTATAACAAAAGGCTTCAAAGCGGTACTCCTGCGCTAATGATTGCTGTACCGTATCCAAGATTGTCAGTATTATGTATTCAGTTTCTTCACTGCGAGCCCCATAACCAGAATACGGTTGCTGATCATTACTGAATAAAACAACACAATAATCTTGAGCGGCCCCAGAGAAGTTCAACTCATAGTTATGAATTTTCTTGGTTATTACTTCGAGATCATGAATCTCTCCCTTAATCAATTCCGTTAAGAATTTCTCCTTTAAAATGGGAATATTACTACTAATTAGCTCTTGATAGCAGGTTAAAATATTTTTTCTCCGTTGTTCCTCCATAATAACATTCTTAACTTTAAGTACACTTTGAAGAATTTTCTCAGGTTGACAGGGTTTTAATAAATAGTTAGTAGTTTTTAGTTCAATCGCCTTTTGGGCAAAATAAAAATCATCATATCCGCTTAAAATGATACTCTGCATCTTAATGTTTTTTTTATTTACTTCTTCAATCAGTTCCAGACCACCCAGTAATGGCATTTTAATATCAATGATACCAATATCAGGTAGTTTTTCTTCGATTAACTCTAACCCCTGCCGACCATTAAAAGCGGTTCCGCAGATTTCAATCTCATATTGCTCCCAAGCAATTGCCATTTTGATTCCTTCAACTTGTTCCTTTTCATCATCAATGATTACTAATTTATACATTCTTACGCCCCCCTTGCTTTGCTGGAATCACTATTTCAACTTTTGTCCCCTTCCCTTCTCTACTATCAATGGTCAGGTCGTAATTACCGTGATAATATAAATCCAACCGTCCCTTAACATTATGAATGGCATAACCCCCGTTAGTTTCTTTTTTTTCCATAAAAGTATCTTGTTGTAGCGCAACCAGTTTCGAACTCTCAATACCTGCCCCATTATCCGTAATGGAAAAATGAATTTTCCCTTCTTCATAATTACCGGTAACCGTAATCACCGTATTATTATCACTTTTTTCTGCTCCATGAATAACGGCGTTCTCCACAAAAGGTTGGATAATCAGTTTAGGTATAGAATAATTTAAGATTCTTTCCTCAAATTCGATTTGATAAGTCAGCTTATCATTAAACCGCTTTTTTTGTAAAAGAATATAGTTCTCAATCAGCTGCTTCTCATTATAAATCGAGATAAAATCTTCTCCTTGATTCAAAGTAAGACGAAATATATTTGAAAGGGCGTAGATCATATCGCTAATCTCATACTGTCCCACTTTTTGTGCTTTCCAAAATATGGTGTCCAGAGTATTATACAGGAAATGAGGGTTTATTTGCGCCTGTAAAGCCCTTAATTCCGCTTCCTTCTCTTTAAGCTGCAATTTTAAAACCCGATTAATCAAGTGATGGATATGATCAATCATCTCATTATACTGAGCGCCCAGTCTTCCGATTTCATCCTGATAAATAAAATGAACTTTTTCTTTAAAATTACCCTGCTTAACTCTGTTCATCGAGAAAAGTAACTTATTAATCGGTTTAGTGACTAGCGAGGAAGTATACATGGATAAGGCAAAACCGATCAGTAAGCAGATGAAAACTACTACCATTGTAATCCAGAGAATGGTCTGCACCGGTTGCAATACGATCCTGGTTGGAACCATATAAAGCGTTTTCCAGTTATTTTTTTCTAAAGTACTATAGGTGAGCAAGACCTTATTACGGTTTATATCGATAATTCTTTGACCCTCATCATCTACCAAATAGGGAACGAGGGATTCCACCAGTTCAGGTCGATTCAGCCCATCCGCGGTCGAAGAAATTCCCATGATAATCTGATACTGATCATCAATGATAAAAATAGCGCTCTTCTCATAATCTAGACTTTCTCGACAGAGATCTTCAATAAAGGCAAGATTAATACAGATCATCAGCATGCCTTTGGTTTGAAGATTATTCATCTCTAATAAACTACGGAACATAGCAATTTTAGAATTCCGATTATCTTTAATAAAAAGCCGATCTTTCTTGCTTATCGTCTTCCATAAGGGACCGCCTTTAAGTTTAGCCATCTCCTGATAAATTGAACTTTCTTCAATAAGATCTTTTGTACTAATCCCTGTGCTCCCGTCTTTGCTGGTATAATACTCCAGACCGTTTTCCCCATAGATACTGATAAAACTAATAGCCTCATTAAAAGCTAATAAACCTGAGACAGGTTCCATGGCCTTGTTGATCTCATTTAAAGTGATCGCTGAGATACTATCCAGACTAAGAATCTGTTGGATTTGAGCACTCAGGCATATATAAGTGGATAACTCATATATTTCTTTCTGAAGATGATCAATACTATTCCTTACCTGACGGGTGTCCCGCAAATTAACAGTACTGATCTTTTTAATAATACTCCTAGAATAAATTAGATAAGAAAAGAGGCCGATAATCACCGCAATTAAGATAATAACAATAAAATTAAGGACAAGGATCTTATAACGGATGCTCAAATTCATATATGTTTGTTTTAGTTTTTGTCTTCTTCGCGCAAAAGCCATTTTCATCCCTCCCTAAAACAAATCTTCTCTCATCCCCGTTTAACAGTTAATAAGATGTAACATATCTCTTCTGGTAAACGAATGATTTTACCTTTCAACTGCGCGCCCCTTTATAAAATATAATTGACCCGGCAAATCATGACCGGGTCAATATACCAGTAGAGGGAATTGTATAATTACCTTTGGTATCCATTCAGCCGCAATATCTAGTGTTTATCTTTTATTCAAGAAACTGTCCACTAAAATATAATAGCGCATAGAGATTAGGCAATTTCTAGTGGGAATATCAATCTATTAATCTGAATTCGTGACATCTATAGACACTAGGGGAAACCGTGAAAGCTTGCGATAGCGTTTCCCCCGGTATAGATCGATTAGTCACAAAATCAGATATGTGGTTGAATCTTAAATAATTGAATTATGCAGTTCCTTAAGTAACGTTATTTCGGAAATTTTTTTATTCGTTCCAAAGATAAGTAACAATCGAATGGGACAGAACATTAATCGGCGTTGACTTGCCATTAATTCTCAATTGATATCTGCAGTTGTCAGCGGATGGGTTAAAAATAATAGTGACAACGCTATGATCCGAATTTTTAAAAGCCACTGTTGCTAATCTTTTATTCGAAGAAAAGCATTGAACTCTACGGGCGCCGGGTTGTATATATTTACTAAAGTGTCCAATATAATAATAAGAACTTTGGTAATAAACATGATTAGTAACCGGATCGGCAATAATGGGCGCATCGCAAAAATTAGCGACATGGTTAGGTCCCCCATTGGTATCTAGCAAAAGATTCCAATCAATCCAACCATTAGCGCCGTGAATCAAATCTCCGATCATATTATGGGCATATTGTTCACCGCGATCCCACTGCCCTAACCGTACTCCGTTTTCAATACAACCCTCCGTAAACATTAAATATTTATCCGGGAAAGCTGCGCGGGTTTTCATCAGATTCTCAAATTGGTCGCCGGAGTACCAATGAAACCCTAAACCCCATACATAACTAGCCGCCTTATAATCGGAGAGTATGACTTTTGCCCTTTCGTAAACTAAATCCCTGTTATGATCCCAAGCCATTATTTTTTTGTTCGATAGCCCCTCTCTGGCTAGAATCGGGCCAAGATAATCCCGGATAAAATCCCGCTCCGCTTCCGGGGTAAAACGACATGACTCCCAAATTTGGGTGGCGTCGGGTTCATTTTGCACTGTTAAACCCCAAATAGGAATCCCTTCAGACTCATAAGCTTTAATGAATCTGGCATAGAATAAAGCCCAAGTCGCCCGATATTCCTCCTTCACTTCCCCCCCGTGAGTCATTCGCCGATTCGTCTTCATCCATCCGGGTGGACTCCAGGGGGAGATAAGAATATTAAGCGGTTCACCTCTGACCTTTATTGCCTCTTTTACCAATGGAATAATAAAAATTTTGTCTCTTTCTATATTAAAGTATTTGAGCTCAACATCCCCTGCAATATCATCACAAGAATAACTTCCTAAACTAAAGTCGCAGCTATTCATGGGAATCCGGCCAAAATTATAGCCTATCCCCTCCTTCGGGTGAAAATAAGCGTTAACAATTTCCCTTTGTTTCTCCGGTTCCATATGAGCAAAAATAAAGGCGGAAGCCTCCGTAAAGGCGCCCCCAAAACCGATTATTTCCTGAAATTCTTGCCGGACATCCACTTCCACCACAGACATATTTTCATACTGTGCATCTTCTAGACATAAATCGGCCTTTGGCGATAAACGATCACCTGTATCCTTAGCTGTTTGTATTACTTTAACTTTATTCCTGTCTCCCATAAAAACAACTCCTTACTTCCACTATAGAGAGATGACCCTTCCTATAATCGCGACGTTGTATCAAAACCAGAGCTTTGATGCAACGTCTTTCATGCCCAACCTAGTTGGAAGGTTGTTTTGCTCCTTACCAAATTGTTGACCCGCCGAATTCCCTGAGCCTTTGTTTGCAATGACAACAAGAATCAGCGATACTATGGAGTTTTATTTTGTAAAAACGTTTACATTTTACTTTAAAAATTAACAACCGCAGGATTGACGAATAATTAAATCAGGAGGGATGAGGAGATTAACATTTTGCCCCTCTTGGGGTTGCCGAATACTATAAACCAGTTTTTCACAACATAAACTTCCTATGATGTAGGTTGGTTGTTTCACTGTCGTCAGTGTAGGACTGGTATACTGGCAGATCCGTAGATCATCGAATCCCACCAAGCCTATATCCCCTGGAATATTTATCCCCATCTGTTGGGCTGTTTTTATTACTCCTAACGCCAACTCATCGTAAGCGCAGAAGACCGCATCCGGCGGGTTAGTAACTGCCATCAACTGCGCAAAGACTGTATTAATCGTTTCCGCGGGAGCGGTGACCAGATACTCCGGTTTGACTTCGTGTCCACAATCCCGCAAAGCCTCTATATACCCTTCAAACCGTTCTTTCCTGTCATAAAGATGTTCAGCCTCCTCCCCGCTAATAAAAGCTACTTTTTTATACCCGTACGCGCAAAGGTGGCTAACCGCCTTATAAGCTCCAAGTTTATTATCCACGGTAATCGAAGGTATATTATACTTTTGCATGTTCCGCCCAAATAAGACAATTGGCTTCTGGTTATTTTTCATCTCTACCAGCTCACTATCAGGCATACAAGGGATGATAAAGATCATACCGGCAATACTTTGATCATATAAGAATTTGGCAAAGCCTCTTTCTTTATCTAGATTTCCTTCGCCATTACAGACAATTAGTCGTAAATCATACTCATTGGCTTTATTTTCTATTCCTTTAATAATCTCGCCATAAAAAGAGTTCGATATCTCCGGTACTATTACCCCGATAACATCAGTGCAGTTTCTTCTTAACGCTTTTGCCGAAAAATTGGTGACATAATTTAACTCATTAATTACGGAGAGAACTTTTTGTCTCGTTTCTTCCTTAACCCGGTCCTTTTTATTTAACACCCGAGAGACAGTAGCAATAGAGACTCCAGCTTTTTTTGCTACGTCTTTGATTGTATACATAGCCAACTCCTTAGTGTAATGTAAACGTTTTTACAACCTTATTATACCTATTGTTAACATTTTTGTCAACAGAGGGAATTACATAATTACTTAATTTGTATTTGACCAACCTAGAAAACACTTCGAAGCTTGTCGATCAACGTTTACTTTTATCTTGTTTTTTGCTTGGGCCAAGTGGTAATTAACTCAGATATGTGATTAAATCTTAAATAATTGAATTATGCAATTCCTTAAACTAAATATTTTTTAATTGGTTCTCGCTATTCAATTTTAAAACCTTACAATCTGAAATACCTCTGGGGCATTAACAACTCACCTTAGTTCTGATCTTCATCACTTCACTTATATGGGCGGGGAGCAGCATAAGTGACTACTTGGAACAGAATGTATAACTTATGTTTTCTATCAATAAACTGTAGTTAACCCTTTCTTACTGTCTTTGCTAAAATAAAAGAGACTGAAAGATAAAACTCCAGTCTCCATTCACCTTTGGGTGTATCTTTCTATGTTTACTCTCTGCCCCGGCCATGCCGCCAGCAATTTCTTCGGCAAAACCTCTTTTTCTCACTACGGGAGCAGACAATTCTTTTTGAATTGCATTCAGGGCAACTAAATTCTCCATTAATAATCTTCTCAAAGTTTTCATAGCTTTCCTTCCACTGCTTTCCACAATCAAGACAAGTAACAGGGCAGATATTACGGGTGTAATACCCGCCCTCAATTCTAATTGCCTTTCCATAAATAAGACTGTCCGCAATCTTTTCTCTAGCAATATTTAAAACGCGTTGAAAAGTTTGCCGTGAAACCTCCATCTTTTCAGCACATTCTTCCTGTTCCATGCCTTCAAGATCCTTAAGACGTATAGCCTCTAGTTCCTCAATCCGTAACACATTTTCCTGCAAATCATCGGCATCAATATCAGAAGGTGCAAAATATTGTACATTCGGTATGAACTCAACTTTTCTCCATTTTGTTGGCCTCGCCAAGCTTGTCACCCCTTTTTATTCAAAAGATAAAAACAGCTTATCATATTTCTATTTAAAACCTCGAGTTACAAAAAGAAAGTTAATATTAGTTTATCATTATTTTTAGAAGAATAAAAGCAGAAAATCTTCCATCAAGGGAAAGAAGCGCAGCTAAATTGATGACCTTTCATTAAAAAACCAGCCTTTTAGCTGATTATACGTATTTGAAAGTGAAAAGACAGAATCCTCCCATTCAATATACTCTCGATAAACTTAATCGAAGTGGCTGAAGCGCCAAAATCTTCATTCCTCTGGGCTTTTTGCGTTGTCCTTTGATTTAAAATTATCTCGATACAATATATTGATAGCCTAATACCAGTTATATTGTATTGGGACCTTTCGAAAAGGATACGACGCAAAAAGCTTTCCTCTTATTTAAACTTGTGTTCAACCACCTCTATACACTCATCCACATAATCCTTTTCAAATTTTTCTATGTTACCACTGTCACAAAGAGCCGCCAAATCAGGATCAATTGGTAATCTTCCCAAAAATGGAATTCCCATCTCCTGAGCAACCTTGTCTGCTTTACTTTCACCAAAAACATCTATTCTTTTCCCACACTCAGGGCAAAGTATATAGCTCATGTTTTCGACAATTCCTAAGATTGGAATATTCATCGTTTTTGCCATGTTGTATGCCTTCTTAACAATTAGGGAAACAAGATCCTGGGGTGAAGTTACAATGATAATCCCGTCCAGAGGAACAGACTGAAAGACAGTCAGAACAACATCACCTGTTCCCGGAGGCATATCAAAAAACAAGTAATCCAGCTTTCCCCAAATAACATCGGTCCAGAACTGTTTTACAGCTCCCGCAATCAATGGTCCCCTCCAGATAACCGGTGCGTCATTCTTTTCTAATAAAAGATTAATCGACATAATCTTAATACCATTGTGCGTAATGGCAGGATAGATGCCAAATTCACTGGTATCTGCCCTGTCATCATCCCCACCAAAGATCTTGGGAATAGAAGGTCCTGTAATGTCCGCATCTAATATTCCGACCTTATGTCCCTTTTTTCTCATTTCCACGGCCAGCAAAGAAGTTACCAGTGATTTCCCTACTCCACCCTTTCCGCTTAATACAGCCACTGTTTTCTTAATCTCGTTAAGCTCATGAGTTTTGCATATAAAATCCTCAGCTTTGCTTCTCTTCTCACCTGCATAACTATTCTGCCTGTTTTGTTCTGAAGTCTCCTTCATCTGTTCCTACTTCCTTTCTTATTGTTTAATGTAAAGAATGAATCATTAAGCACAATCTAAAAAATCAAATCTCTATTGTATCTCCTACAGAACCTAATAAACAACTGTCACCCAAGAAGCGCTTTATTTCACCCATTGCTCTAAACCCGGTACAATGTAAAGGAACAACTTTTCGAATATTCATAGCTATCATGTGCTGGATGCTCATTTGTAGAAGCCCCGAACTAACATTTTCCAGATGCATTCCGGCAATCAGCAGTTTGATTCTTTTATCGGGGAATAGCTTCTGGGCATAGGTGAGGCAATTAATAATTCCTGGGTGGCTACAGCCTAGAAAGAGGGCAATTTCGCCAGCATCTTCCATAATAAGCATCTGCTCATCCCGCATCAGATCAGGTATAATCATCCCGTCCTTTTCAAGATAAAAGCCCTTCCTTACTTCTTCACAAGCGTTAGTACGAGGAATTTCTCCAGAGATCATGACCTCATTTTCAATCATCAAAGGTTTTCTGTTATACACAATTCTCTCTTTTACCCTATCCTGCCTTAATATTTCCCATGGTATTCCTACTTCTCTGAATGACTCATCCTGATCAGTAGATACTAACTTTTTTAAAAGAGCATCAGGATGAGCATAAATTGTCTGGGCTTTGTCGATATAAGGGAAAAACTGCAATCCGCCACCATGATCATAATGGCCGTGACTGATTACTATATAATCTACCTCTTCGAGATTGGCGCCCATAGCTTTCGCATTATGACAAAAAACTGAAGATTGCCCTGTATCAAACAGTATTACTTTGTCGTCCTTTTCGATCCACAGGGACAATCCGTGTTCTGCCAGCAGCCCACGTTTATTAACCCTGTTATCAGTAAGAATCTGTACTTTTAATATTAATATCACTCCCCATCTTTAACTTGTTTAGGGCTTATGTCGAAAGGTTTAGATCCGATCTCTAGTTACTTCCAGATTTAAGTCATTTTTTATATACAAAAGCCAGTATTCTAAGGTATTTCACTACATATTAAATCTTTTTGCATTATTGGGCTAACGCCCATTTTTACTTATTATATTTTAATACTTTTTAACCTTTATAGCAATAAAAACTAAGAGGTTTTTAATTTTTTGTCATCAATCTATATGTGTTATTGACACTTACTACAGTATCCGTAGATCTTCATCGGTTGATCAGCAACTTGAAACTGCTTCTCCTTTAAAATTTGCATTTTTAAATCATCGGTAAGTCGCTCCTCAATCTCCTGTAATTGGTCACATTGTAAGCAAATTAGGTGATGATGTCTTAATTTTTCATGGATAACAAGCTCATACCGCGCTGGCAAGTTTTCCATTGACAATCTTGAGACCAAACCGATATTTTGAAATAATTCCATCGTTCGATAAACAGTCGCCAAACCAATTTTTTTCGTTTTAGTTCCTTTCTCAACCAGAAGTTCATAAATGTTTTCAGTTTCAAGATGATGTCCTCGACAATCATATAAAACCTGAAGGATAGCTTGTCGTTGGGGTGTAATCCTGAAATTGTGCTCCCTTAACACCTTTTTTAAATGATTCATCAACAACTAATCCCTCCTTTCAAATGACCAATCTCAGTTTTCACGCCCTGATGTAGCCAGATTTTCATTTGGCATTCGGTTTTTGGGGGCTAGTTTTAGCTTGACTTTTGCTGAAAAGGTACGGAATGCGAGACCAATACATTGGCAATTTGGGCTAACGCCCATAATAAAACTCTAACATGATCATATGGGTATGTCAATATATGAAAAATTAATTACACACCAAAAAGAAAAGGAGGCAGGAGCCAACTCCTGCCTCCCTCATAGGCAATAGAAGCTTTCATTCTTCAGTCTCATTGTTGAGCATCTTCAAACGGTTCTTCATCTCTTGTACGTGGCTTTCCATTACCTCCACCTGCTTATTCAGATAAGCTTTTTCATCTACTACAGATGTAAATGCTCCGCTGGAGGCTGGGTATCCAGAGTGTACCCAGCCTGGTGTAAAGTATGACATCCTTCTAAACCCCAGGCCTCTACCGAAGCCCCTGCCAAAGCCCATTCCCGCGTTCATACAACCAGGTACGGTAAATGCGCAAAAACCTGCTCCTTTACCTGTCATCGGCCCCATTCCCATCGGACCGGTTCCGTCTCCTCTAGGCACCATTGTCACCTCCTTCCAAACGGCTTGCAATAACAATTTATGGATACTTCCCTGTAAAATAGGCAAACAATTATTGGCCAATGCCCATAATAATTATAGTGTTATTTTGGGCATATGTCAATACTTTATTATAACTTGCTAAAAAATAAGGTTTCTTTTTTATATCCTTGAAAGTTAGGAATCCTTATGGGAAGGTCCCCGTCCTACCCCTATTTTCCTCTTGAAATACAAAAAAGAAGTTCTATTTACCAAAGGACCTGTCCCCTTGACATTTTCGACAAAGTAATAGATAATAATTTATAGTTAAGTTAAATATATGAACAATTAGTTTAATTGTTTAGGAGCCACCATGAAAGCCAATCAGAAATTCCAAGACATCCTAAAAGTTTCCTTGATATACTTTGCCAGGTATGGTTATAAAAAAACAACCATGGAAGATATTGCTAGAGAACTTGATATGACCAAAGGCGCACTGTACCTGTATGTAAAAAACAAAAAAGATTTATATGAGAAGACCATCGCAGAAAATCTGATCGGATGGCAGAACAAAGTCAAGGAGACCGTGGATAAAGAGACAGATCCTATTACCAAATTTATTGTTTTAAGTTTTAAGGCTTTCCAATACCTATCTGAAAATAAGGATTTAAGACAGGTATTGGTTAATGATCCTGAAATTTTTCCCATGTTCACCAGGCATGATCCTTACTTTGATATTAACGAAAATTCACGGGAAATGATAAAAAGTATTCTCCGTGAAGGAATCTCTAAAAAAGTATTTAGAAACGTCGATGTGGACAGCATCGCCTGGTTAGCTTTTTCTGCTTACAAGATGTTTATCATCGACACATACATCCTTACTGATAATGATACTACCTGGAAACTATTTCAAGACTCTGTTGAGCTCGGAATTTACGGGCTTTTAAAGAAACCCATCGATATACAAAATATCTTAATAAAGAAAGGGGGCGAGATTGATAGCCATAGAAAGCACCTGATTTAGTGATGAAAGTGTGTGCTTATAAAAAAGGGCAAGCCTAAGTAGTCGCCCACGCTGGCTACCGCCCGCGCACATGAAATGATGAAAATTCAAAGCCAGGCGCCTCGACAAGCAAGTTGTTCATGCCGCCAACCGATAGTATTACAAAGAAATATAAATTGTAGGCGGGTAAGTCGACCAACTGTCCTGTAGGATAGGATTTAATCAGGACCAGATGAATCAACTAGAGCTATTTTCTGGGTAGGGGCATCAAGATTAAAAGTACAAGTATCAATAATAAAAGGGGGAATAAATGATGACGGTAGCAACAGCCCAAGCGTTGGAGGGATTGCGGGATTTATCCACCATTAAGTGGTATATCATACCGCTTTTATTGGTTGTAGGTTACATCTACTCTCAAGAAATTACCAAGGCCAGAAAATCTGGTAACTGGAACCCTATTTTTGCAGCACTCACAATACTCGGGCTGGATTTTTTCAACGAAACTTGGAACGGCTGGGTAATGGCCTCGACCGGATATTCCGCTTTCTGGACTGTTCCCGGGCCTACGGCATTCAGAGTATTTGTGGGTTGGAACATCGAAATAATCTTCATGTTTTCTTTATTGGGTTTTGTTTACTACTATTCAATGTCAGAGAAACGAGATAGAACAATCTTGGGGTTTAAAGAAAAATGGTTTTTTGCCATTGTGTATACCGTAATAGCTGTTTTTATAGAGTGTCTCTTGAATCTGGGTGGACACCTTATCTGGGAATACCCATGGTGGGAACTCTCCTTCAAGGGAATTTGGCTGATACTGGTTATAGGCTATTTTTATTTCTATGCCGGAGCCGCTATTGTAATAGACTTAAAAAATAACAAGCAAAAAATTACTTTTGTTGCCTGTGTATACCTCGTCCCCATTATTTTAAATATAATTGGATTTGGTTTTCTTAACCTGATGTATTGATACTATAAAACTAAACATATGGTAGAAATGGGGTACTTAAAAAAAGGGCGGCCTGCTTGATTAAAAGGGGCCTTCTTTTTTACATTTTTATACTACACAGATGAGAGAATAAAGTTATAACGGTGTGCTCTCAACAGTTTAATAAGCGATGAGCCTTCCAAAAAGTTATACCCTCTACAAATCCTGTGGTATAGCTGTTTTAGCCAAACCAAACTATGATAACCTACAATAGCGATATTGCAGACAGCTACGTCTGCGGGTAAGTCTAGTCCAGTATTATCCCCAGTAAAAAAAGTCTCCAATTTTCTCAAGGTTGGATAAAGGAGACTTAAAAAGAATTGGATGTCCCCGCCCTACCCCTATTTCCCTCTGAAAACACAAAAAAGAGGTTTTGCAAAAACCCCTTTAACTGCACTTAATATGGAATTGGTAGTCCCAACGGGAATCGAACCCGTGTCTCCGCCGTGAGAGGGCGGTGTCCTAGGCCGCTAGACGATGGGACCACATACTGGAAGCTAGAAACTAGAAATAACTTCTGGTTTAGGCTTCTTATTAATTAAATGGCTGGGGGAGAAGGACTCGAACCCTCGCTAACGGGGCCAGAACCCGTCGTCCTACCACTAGACGATCCCCCACCAGACAATCGCACTATTTATTATAACACCCAAATTTATCGTGGTCAAGGATATTATTCTTGTTGTTTGCTTACTGTTTATCAGCGATTAAGGAATTGCATAATTCAATTATTTAAGATTTAACCACAATAATTGATAGCCTAAAATCAGTTAAACACTATATATTATGGTTAAATATAAGCTTAGGTAATAATGCAATTCCCTCAGATAAATAATAGCAGAGTTTTAAGGTAAATTTAGACTGTATGAGGTATACAAGATATTTACTTAATGTTTAAGAAAAAAGCTTTTTTTTGACTATAGGTTATGCTAAAGTGTAGATATCTAAGTATTATGGGGAGAATTCGATTTTATGAAGTCTGGTATTTAAAGTAAACAACTTTAGGATTACTTTGCTGGTTTTCCCCATTTTTTGTCTTTATGGACTAAAATCAGAAACAAATTTGTACAAACGTGAAGGAGGATATTCATGGACAGCATCAGTCAAAAAAAACTTGAGGCCTTGAAGAATCCCAAAGTCCTGGCATACGTGGATGAAGCTATTAAACTTTGCCAACCGGCAAAAGTCACCGTCATCACCGATTCCGAGGAAGACTACGAATATGTGCGTAAAGTGGCGATTAAAAATCAAGAAGAAGCCCCGTTGAAGATGAAGGGTCATACCATTCATTTCGACAGCCCAAAGGATCAGGGCCGGGATAAAGCACATACTAAATATCTTTTATCTAAAGAAGTCGATTGGGGTATGAATATCAACTATGTACTAAAGAAAGAGGGTTTGCCGGAGATCCTCTCAATCATCGATGGCATCATGAAAGGTAAGGAGATGCTGATTAGCTTCTTCTCTCTTGGTCCCACCAACTCCCCCTTTTCGCTCCGGGCTATGCAAATTACAGATTCCGCTTATGTGACCCACAGTGAGAAGATCCTCTATCGGAGCGGTTATGAAGAATTTAAGCGTTTGGATGGTTCCGATGACTTTTTCTACTTCCTGCACTCTGCCGGACGTTTAGAAAATAACGTTACCGCTGATATTGATAAGCGGCGCATCTATATTGACCTGGAAGATAACCGGGTTTACACTGTTAACAATCAGTATGCCGGTAATAGTGTTGGTCTAAAGAAACTGGCCTTCAGGTTGGCCATTCAAAAAGCACAAAACGAAGACTGGTTAGCCGAGCATATGTTCCTGATGGGCGTCCGTGGCAAACCAGGTCGCACCACCTATTTCACAGGCGCTTTTCCTAGCGCCTGTGGCAAAACCAGTACCGCAATGATTCCGGGGCAGAGTATTGTCGGTGACGACATCGCTTACTTAAGAAAGATCGATGGTCAAATCCGAGCAGTGAATGTGGAAAAAGGAATCTTCGGTATCATCCAAGATGTTAACCCTAATGATGATCCGTTGATTTATGAAGCGCTCACCACTCCGCGGGAAGTTATCTTTTCCAATGTTCTAGTCAACGACGGTACCCCTTACTGGCTGGGTATGGGAAAAGAACCCCCAGCCGAAGGAGTTAATTTCGCGGGTCAGTGGTACAAGGGGAAGAAAGACGAAAACGGGAAGGAAATTCCCTATGCGAGTAAGAACGCCCGCTACACCATTGCCATTAATGAACTAGACAATGCCGATCCCAATCTGGATGAACCGATGGGTGTTCCGGTTAAAGCCATTGTCTACGGTGGCCGTGATTCCTATACCACTACACCGATTGTCGAATCCCTAACCTGGGAGCATGGGGTTTTTCTCGGCGCCACAGTCGAGTCAGAGACTACCGCCGCCACCATCGGCAAAGAAGGGGTTCGCACCCATGATCCGATGGCTAATAAAGACTTTATCTCCGTGCCACTTGCTACTTACCTCGAAAATCACTTAAAGTTTACGAAAGGCCTCAAGGAAACGCCGACTATTTACGCCACTAACTACTTCTTAAAGAATGAGCAAGGTAAATATTGCAATAGTAAACTTGACAAAAAAGTCTGGATCCTTTGGGCAGAAGGTCGAGTGAACGGTGAATACGAAGCGATTGAGACTCCGGTCGGCCGAATTCCCAAATATGAAGATTTAAAGAATTTGTTTAAACAACACCTAAATACCGATTACACTAAAGAAGAGTATAACGAACAATTCGCAATCCGGATTAGCAAGTATTTAGAGAAGATGGATCGGATGACCGAAGCTTTCAGTCATATCCAAATGCCCCCGGCTTTTGCCACCGAACTGGAAAACCAGATTAAACGACTGCAAGCCGCTAAAGCCGTCTATGGAGAAGTGGCTACTCCAGATAAATTTCAGAAATAAACTTTATCTTATCTGAAGTGCTTAAACTTTATGGGAAAACATCAACTATAAATAAACGAGCCTGTCCTTGCAGGCTCGTTTATTTATAGACTATCCTCTTAAAGCAGCTAGGAGCAAGTTTTTTAATGCCTAGCTTTTATCGCTTCTCTAGCTAGCTCGTCACAACGATTATTTTCTCTATTATCTGCATGTCCCTTGACCTTAACCCATTTAATCTGATGACGACGGGTTAGCTTAAGAAGCTCCTGCCACAAATCTTGATTCTCCACCGGGGTTCCCTTTGCCGTTTTCCACCCATTGGCTGTCCAGCGATCAAACCACCGTTGATTAAAGGCGTTAATTAAGTATGCGCTATCCGAATAGAGTTTTACTCGGCAGGGATATTTTAAACCGGCCAGCCCTTTAATCGCCGCCGTAAGCTCCATCCGCTGGTTAGTAGTATCATCTTCTCCGCCGGAGAGTTCTTTTCTATGCCCTTTATGGAGGAGCACTACTCCCCATCCCCCGGGTCCAGGGTTACCGCTGCATGCTCCATCAGTATAAATCTCTACCTCATTGATGACGGTTCCCCCCTTCCCTTTAACCTGGTCAACAAACTCCTCTTTTCATCATAGCAGTTAAAGCGTTTCTCCGGCAAAATTAATCTCCCGTAAAACCTTTTTAATAACTTCAGCCGAGTTAACTAGTTTTTTCTCTTCTTCTTCAGATAGATTTAGTAAGATTCGCTTGATAACCCCTTCTCTGGAAACTACAGAAGGAACACTTAAACAGACATCTCTTAAGCCATACTCCCCTTCTAACAGAGAGGAGACCGTAAGAACTGAGTATTCATTACGGAGAATACTCTCAGTGATGTTAACTAACGCGAGACCAATCGCATAATAAGTCGATCCTTTACCTTTAATTATTTTATAGGCGGCATTCTTAACTTCTTCAAAGATTTGATCTTTGCCAACTGGTCCGCAGTCTTTTCCACAAACCGGACAATATTCGGTAAAACGAAGACCGGCAATATTAGCCAAACTCCAGATCGGCGCCTCGCTATCGCCATGTTCGCCCAAGATATAAGCATGAACATTGGAAGGGTCAATCTGGCAATGCTCACTCAAAAGATAGCGAAAACGGGCTGTATCTAAAACAGTACCTGACCCAATCACTTTGTTTTTAGAGTATCCTGAGAGTTTTAAAGCCACATAAGTCATGACATCTACCGGATTAGTAGCGATCAATAGTACTGCTTTTGTTTCGCTGGCTACTACCTTGGGTATAATTTCTTTAAAGATCTCAACATTACGGTGAACTAAATCGATCCTGGTTTCACCTACTTTTTGCGCTGCTCCGGCGGTAATAACAATCAAGTCAGCAGTCTGGCAATCCCTGTAATCTCCGGGGCGAACAATAACCGGACGGACAAAAGACACCCCATGGTTTAAATCCATAACTTCCCCAAGTAAGCGGTCATGATTCTGATCAATGATAATGATCTCGGAAACCAAACCACTAATTAAAA
This sequence comes from Firmicutes bacterium UBA5388, assembly GCA_002409975.1. GTDB lineage: Bacteria > Bacillota > UBA4882 > UBA10575 > UBA10575 > UBA5388. The sequence goes on along the minus strand of DHOO01000070.1, from coordinate 4,183 downwards.
GAGCGTAGGCGTAAGTAGACCCTACCATCCCCGCACCGATAATTACCACTCGACTAATCCGGTTGCGACTCCAATGACAGATCTCCTCATTATACTTCCAGTTAATTTATTTCACCCCCTCTACCTAGAAAATACATCTCGCAGCTCGTAACTCGTC
>DHOO01000070.1:0-3837 GCA_002409975.1 Firmicutes bacterium UBA5388 | reverse complement strand
AGCCTTTGCGACTGTAGATCCCAAAATCCGGCGCTTCACCCCATCATCTTCATCAGTTCCTTCAGCTTATTCAATTCGCTAGACAACTCTGCCAGCTTGACTGAAGAAATTTGGTTCTCCTTTTGTCGCAGACGGCCTCGTAAATCTAGATACTCTTCGTCTAGTGAGAGCAATACGTGTCTTAGTATTTCCTTATCATCCTTTACTAATGGAACGGAAATTTCTTCAGCCCTTACTTTTTCAGATAAATCAAAACTCTGCCCCATCTGTGGCACAATGGTAGGGTATTTTAATACCTGATTGATCTTATCTGCCCATTCGGGAAAAACATCCGCATCTCCATGAACAAGAAAAACAGCCTGCGGTTTAGTGACAAACCTTTGTAACCAATTGATCATCCCTGTTTGATCGGCATGTGCTGAGAAACCATCGATCTGAAGGATTTTAGCCTTTACTATAATCTCCTCGCCAAAGATTTTTATTGCTTTAGCTCCTTCCAAGAGTCTTCTCCCTAAAGTCCCCTCTGCTTGATAGCCAACAAATAAAACACGGGTCTCAGGACGCCAGAGGTTATGTCTGAGGTGATGCAAAATGCGTCCCGCCTCACACATTCCACTAGCCGAAATGATTATTTGTTCTCCATCCTTTTCATTCAAAGCCATGGATTCTTTGGTTGTCCTAACGAAATGAAGTCCTGAAAATTCGAAAGGACTTTCACCCTTTCTTAGTAAACGGTAGGTTTCTTCGTCAAAATACTGGGGATTGCGACGGAAAGTTTCTGTAGCTGAAACCGCCATGGGGCTATCAATATAAACCGGTATTTTGGGAATCTCCCCAGCCAAACGAAGCAGCTTTAAATGATAAAGAAGGTCCTGCGTCCGTCCCACGGCAAATGAGGGAATAATCAGTTTTCCCCGAGCCGCTGCCGTCTGATTGACAGCTTCACTCAAGAGCGAGAGCCGGTCCTCGTTATTAATATGAAACCTGTTCCCATAAGTAGACTCCATAATAATGTAATCTGCTGCTTCTATTAAAGCAGGATCCCTCACAATCGGTTGATTACTTTGTCCAAGATCCCCTGTAAAAACCAGTTTCACCTGTCTATCGCCTTCTTGGAGCCAGACTTCTAAAATAGCTGAACCCAAAATATGACCCGCATCGCGAAAACGCACTGTTACTTCCGGGGCAACGCAAATCTCTTCGCCATAATGAACAGGATAAAAGAACTGCAAAGCCGCTAGTGCCTGATTAACTGTATACAGGGGTTCTTTTGGTGGTTCCCCTTGCCGCACTCTTTTTCGATTGTTCCATTCGGCATCCATTTCCTGGATATGCCCTGAATCGGGGAGCATAATTTGACAAAGGTCGGCTGTTGCTTGAGTAGTAATAATCTTACCCTTAAAACCCATCTGGCAGAGTTTCGGGATAAAACCCGAATGATCAATATGCGCATGAGTTAAAAGCATAAAATCCAGCTCTCGAGGGTCAAACGGAAAAGAACGATTATTAAGATCTCTCTCTTCACTAGAACCCTGAAACAAGCCACAATCCACTAAAAATTTTGTCTGCCCAGTTTCAAGTAAAAAGCAAGAACCGGTAACCATCTGTGCTGCTCCTAGAAAAGTAATATGCATTAAATATCACTCTCTTCACTTTTTCATTAATTAGATGATCTAAATTTTTAGATATATTGTTTTTCTGTACGGAGTAGCCGAAATCCTTCTGGCTAAAAATAATAAGCGGTATAGGAAGTAATATTTAGGATTTCTTCTTTAACTAATAATGAATATCCTATCTTAATTAATCTCTTCCCTGGTCTTCCCCTCCAAAGGTCCCGGTCTTCTCTCCAGCAACTCAGGGTAGAGAGTATATACTTGAAGCTTTTTAAGGAGCGAATAATTAGTTAAATTCGATTGGAAAAATCAAAAGAGACCCAGGTATGATCATAACGACCATATAAAGACCATAATCTCTTGTTTGTCAGATCCATTATAGTGACTGATACCTGAACTGGTTGGGCAAGGTCTTCACCATAAAACCAACTCTCTGGGCCCGGAGACAGAATGTTAATCAACTCTCGAGCCTTGACCTCATCAATCTGGCCATAAGCCTGTAAAACTTCGTATGTAAGCTCTGCGTACCGCCGGTCTGTCTCTTCAAAACGCAGTGGAGATTTGTCTATCATTATGGCGCTAATCTCCGGGGCAATAGCATGGTTGGCTACAGTGACCACCGTCTCCTCTTCTTCAAGTTGCTCCGGGTAAACAGAAGTATCACGTCTGACTATAAATCGTTCGGCCGTACACTCAATGACCGCACCGTTACCGTTTCCATCTCCAACAAGAAAAGCCCATGATACTCCTCGTTGATAATCTTTAAGCAGCTCAATGGCTTCTTCCATTGATGCGGCTTTCTCCATGACCTGCCGCGCTTCTAAAAGCGCGCCCATTCCTAATTTTTTCCGATTAACTTCCCGAGTGGGCAGAACATCCATACCAATACCCACTCCCTTGGCGTTCATGCCAGTCAAAACACCAACAAAACCGGGGGCGGTCACCGAAACAAAAGGGTAACCTCTCTCCGGCGCATACTCGGCCAGCAACATGGTATCTTTTATGATATGTCCTGGATACATGAAATGTCTACCCATATAAGTACACCCATCGATAGTGGCCTCTCCATGAACAACAAATCCTTGACAACCATGAGCATTCATCATGTTTGTCCGATACAACCAGGAAAAAATCGTATCCATCCCTACATTCAGGACCATTACATCGTAGACGTTGAGGCGAGCCTGAGGCAACTCATCGTTGACTCCAGCAGTGATTGCTACCATCTCTTCAAGATACTCCTCAGGGATGGATTTTACCAGTTTTTTTACTTGATGACGGGCGAAACTCTGCATTAGGTCTCCAACCCACTTACGCTTAAAGAGAAAATCGTACTTCCCTCGCGTAAGCTCAGACATGACAGCCATAGAATACTCTGAGCTGGCCAGTTTACATATATCCCCAGCTTTCATCCGTCCTATACTGTAGCCAATCTCCCACGGTGTTCCTTCTAGATGCAGCAGGTACTTATCATTGGGACCGATCTCTTTAATATAGCATTTTTCACTTACTACCCGTGGCAACTGCGAGTAACTAGAGAGAAGATCTTGTTTGTTCCTAGCATACATAGTAATTGATAAAATGAAAAAGAAACAGTAAAGAAAAAAAACGATCCGACGATGCAGCGTGGTTCCGCGCATAATACACCCCCATAAAAAATATTTACATCATTCACCACTACTCACTTCAAATGTCTCTTCCTCAACACTTGTCTGGATAGCTCTGCCTTTGATTATACAATTTAAAAACATTTACCAGACAAGTGGGTATCGTTTCAAAACACTGTGAAACACTACGCCTGCCTGGATGGAATTCCACATGACCCGAACAGGGTAGTCATTTCTTCCGTTTTCACGCATTCATTCGGGCTTAACCATTAGTTCTTCGTCTGGCATGTAGTCACGTACTAGCTGTAATCTTTCTAAAACGTCGAGAAATTGAATTTCTGTCCACCCAAAAAGTTTCTATTGTGGTATTAGTAGCCGGAGAGACTTCTTCTTTCGATATTTTTTATTGTCAAATTAAACTTTCGATATTGGGAGATCAGTCTCCTTTTATTTTGAGGTGAAATTACGAATATTCCTCCTGTTTATTTAACTTTTATCCCTTTTTTTCGGTTTATTTGGCGAAAATTATTTTTTAGAACATTTTAATTCCTTATCTATCTGCAGTTCTTTGACAATGCAATTAGCTCATTTTAATCAGAGCTGACGCATGACTTTAA
>DHOO01000071.1:2890-23431 GCA_002409975.1 Firmicutes bacterium UBA5388 | reverse complement strand
TGACTTATACTCGATTTGCCGGACACACAGTAGTTGGTATAAAATAACACTGTGGAGGGATTTACCAATGAGTAAAAACGGCAAACGATATAGTGACGAATTTAAAGCCGATGCTATGAGCCTTGTAAAAGAAGGAAGATCAATATCTAGTGTTGCAAGAGACCTAGGGATTAGCTACCAAAGTCTGCGTAACTGGCTTAATGCTTCAAGGCAACAACAAGACCCCGAGGCATCTAGGATATTGGAGCTTGAGGCCCAGCTCAAGGAAGAAAAAAAGAGGAATGCTGACTTAGAGGAGACTGTTGCCATATTAAAAAAAGCTACGGCCATCTTCGCCACGAGCAATCGGAAGTAAGCTACAGATTTATTAAAGAACATAGCTCCGAGTTCCCGGTTGAGAAGATGTGCCAAATCCTTGAAGTGTCCCGGAGCAGCTATTATGCTTGGAAAGATAGAGGTCCAAGCAAGAGAGAGCTTGAAAATCAGCAAATCCTAAAAATAGCCAAGGAAAGTTATGTTTGGGATTTTCTCGAATGGACTGGGGACAAGCGTACTCTATCTTCAGGCGATCTTGCCATCAACTAGATTTACCACTCGGGCGGCGCGCTCAATAATCCGCTGGTCATGGGTGGCGAAGATAAAACTGACTCCTTGATCTTGATTCAACTGTTGCATAAGAGAGACGATCTCCTGGCCGGTCTGGGAATCAAGGTTGGCGGTTGGCTCATCAGCCAGCACCAGCGCCGGTTGATGAACCAAGGCTCTGGCGATTGAGACTCGTTGTTGCTGCCCACCACTTAATTGATGCGGAAAGTTAGTTAATTTGTCCCCTAAACCGACCTCGCTTAGGATTTTGCTCACCCTTTTTCTCCTTTCTGCCGGTTTAACCTTATTTATAATCAATGGATACTCGACGTTTTCAAAAGCAGTTAATACTGGAATCAGATTAAATGATTGAAAGATAAAACCCAGTTTCTTTTTGCGCAGATCTGCCAGTTGATCCGGGGAAAGATTCGCTATCGATTCCTCTTCTAAGAAGATCTCCCCTGTTGTAGGATGGTCAAGACATCCGATCAGGTTCAAAAGTGTTGTCTTCCCGGAACCGGATGGTCCGGCCAGGGCTAAGAATTCGCCGGTTCTGACCACCAGATCGACCCCGCAAAGGGCTGTAAAAGAGAGCTCTCCCATCTGGTACACCTTTTTCACCTTGTTTACTCTTACTATCTCCATTTTCTTCTCCTTCTTTCCGGAATTCACCAGCTAAAAATGAAACGCCAATCTCGCATTAATATAACTGTTATAAGGTAACGCTCCAAATTCAGTTCTGCTCTTTCCGTAGTTGAGATTGGCATTGACCGCAAAAAAAGTGTTTTGAGTTAAATCGTATTGCAACGCCGGTCTGATCTGATAACTGTGGTCGTCAACGTTCCAAAGAATATTCCCGCTCAACGTTAAATCTTCAATGAGATCGGTCTTGCTAATGGTGAAGCTAAGGTAGTTTTGGCGCAACTCAGCCAGCAGCGCTCCTTTTTTCCCCAAAGCAGTGATCCGTTCCGAAGCAGTCAGAGTATCTAGGTAATCAAAGAAAGCTTCCGCCTCTCGGTGATTCCAACCCTCTTGGTTGTAATAATACTCCACTATTAAGGTCAGGTTATCATTCAGAACCTGGTTAGCTCCGACCAGAGCGTGAAGGTATAACCGGTCACTAGCACGCTCCATCTCGGAATTTTCATGAATATAAAAACGACGGGACCCTACTTTGGCCGCCACCTCACCATAGGTTACACAGTCTCCCACCGTCATCCCAAATTCAGCGCCTAACCCGCGTCCATCCCCTTTTTGGTAGCAACTGAGCGAAAAATCAGCCCCTGAAAGCCACCAGTTTACCTTAAGCGCTTTCCCTGTTTCATACCAACTGTCTTGCGTTTTTAACACCAACACTATCAGAGCATTATTCCAATTGAATTCCAGATCCAAAGCATCAACCCCGGGACGGTCGACCATAAAATCGGCTCGATTTTGGTCAGCGCCCAGATAATTAGTGGGATTCCAGTTGAACCCAGTGCCCCAGGAGATCTTCTGCCGTCCCGCTCGGATCATGGTACTGGAGTTTATTAGCAGATCTATATAAGCCTGGTAGACATCTAGTATGTAGCCAACCTCTTCCAAGGTTTTTGGATCCCGGCCCGGCGCTTGTAACTGGAGAAGAACCACCCCGTTCTCTTTTTCCCCCGCAAAAATCCCCATCTTTAAATTAATAATATTCATATGAGACCGATCTGAATCTTGAAAGGCTTCTTCTATAAATATACTCCCGCTCCAGTCAATCTCTGTTGCTTGGCAAGGGATGGGGCCATTAAAAACTAACGCAACAATGGTTATTATTAATAATAGACCCTTATCTCTCATGGTCCTCCCCCTTACTTACCTTTCTCTAGATACATTCTAGTAAAGATACTATCCGGATTCTCGTATTTATAATCAGCGTCAATGATCGTAAAAACCGTCTTATAACCCTTTCGTAATGCGCTACTAATCTCCATCCTCGTGGGCCTTACCTTTCCGCCAATCTCTATTACCTCGTCATAGATGGCGGTCTTAAGCATCTTCCCAGAGATCGCGTAATACTCTGTTTTTATCGGAATAAAATCTGACTGCCGAACCCAGTATTTTAATCTCCCATAAGCAACCGCAGGATTTCTCGCGGTTAATTCCAGCATATAAACTGCGACTCCCTCAATGGTATCCGTGCCGATCAGCATAGAGGTATAATCCTCGGTAAGCTTTACCTTTAAGAGATCATCATTGGCCAGGTCGCTTCCTTGCATATTCTGGCGGCCGCTGACCCGAATCGATTTATTGGCATTCGGTAAAAATAACCATTCGTCATCATTGAGCCGAAGATATCCCTGACCCTTCTCCTGAGCCGGCGCCAAGTACCGCACCAAAACCTTGGAGATGCCCTTAATGAAGACCTCCACTTTACTCGTCCGGTCATCTTTCCCCGGACGAATGATGGTAATCTCAGCCGTATACTTGCCGGTAGTAGAATTTATCAACTCATCAACCTCTGCAATGATTTGATCACTGCTAAACTCGACCGCAGAAACGAAAGATCTCCCCAACAACAAGCCTGATAAGAGAAGAGCGAGGATCAATCTTCCTTTCATTTTTTTCACCCCTTTTCACTCTATAAACAGACTCCTTCAGACCTGAGCCAAGGCTTCCACCGGTTTAAGTTTTGAACCGGTATAAGCGGGGTAAATCGAAGAAATAACCGTTAACAGCACTACTGATAAATAGGTAGCTAAAAGATCACTGCCTTTAAGAAAAGGATAGACCCGATCGCCTCCGTAGGCGTAACGCATTGATTCTAAAAATGCCGGGATCCCCACCTTCTGCAACCAAAAGACCAAACCGCTCCCTAGTATTATCCCTAACCCTGTTGCTAAAAACCCCAACAGGAAAGCCTCTGTAATAAATAAAAAAATAATCTGCCTTCTTTTAGTTCCAATGGCCATCAAAGTCCCGATCTCCCTCGTCCGGGCGTAAACCGCTATTAACATAGTATTCATTACTGTAATGGTTACAATGATAAATAAAATTGCACAGAAGACGATATTAAAAACCTGCGTGGCAATTATAGTCCCAAAGAAAAACCCTCCCGCGCTCTTCCAATCCTTGATCTCAATCCCTAACTCTGTGCCCATCTCCTGGTGTAGCATTGTCGCCACGGCCTCAGCCGACTGGGCATCCTCTAACATTACCTTTAAGAGATTAACCTTCCCGCCCAGTTGAGCCAGAGCATCCGCATCAAAGAGTGGAATGTAACTATTCATCTCTGTCTGCGGCGAACCACTCCGAAAGATCCCTTTCACTACAAAGTCTCCAACATTAGTTACTCCGTCTTGAGTCTCCGCCATTACGGTCAGTAAATCACCTATTCCCACCTCATAGGTAGCGGCGACCACCGGTCCGATGTAGATGGCGCCTCGATCTTCTTTAGAAAGTGGCTCTCCCTGAGTCGCCGGGAGGATCCGGTGGAAGAGTTCAACCTCTTTCTCCGGTTCGACGCCGATAATCATCCCCGGTTTCATTTTATATCCGTTCGAGAGTATTCCGGTGATATTAATCTGCTTTTTAACATCTCTTATCCCAGAATGCTTCGTTAGCTCCTCCCGGATCTGCTCAGCGTTATCAATCAAATTTTTCTCAACTTGAAAAGCCTCTTCAAAATCGCTGCCTGATGACTCTTTATGCGCTGTGATCCGGAGATGTCCGGTCGTGGATTGCACCATATTGGAGATCAGCTGCTCTTCAATTCCATTCCCATAGGCAAAGCTGAAGATCAGGAGAAAACTGCCGAGCAGCATCCCGAGACCGGTTAGAATAGAGCGCTTCTTATAACGGGACAGATTGCGAAAGGCGATCTTTAAGTACTCCATCATTCACTTACCCCTATCATTTTACGCTCCGGAGCGCCTCTACAGGCGCCAATCGGGTTGCGGTCCGAGCCGGAAAAAACGCCGCCACCAAAGTAATTAAAATTGTGCCCATAAAAGAGATAAACAAGGCCATACCATTAAATAATAGATAAAAATATTCTCCACCACTGACAAACTCTAAGGCCTCGATGGTAACCCGAATTCCCACTCTCCCGATCCAGAAGACGACTAGGGAACCGATTACCAGACCTATACCTGCAGCGAAAGAGCTTAGAACAGCGATCTCAAGCAGAAATATCCCCATAACTTCCCGACGCTTTGTCCCCAAAGCCATCAAGGTCCCAATCTCCCGAATTCGCTCCAGAATTGAAACAAGTATCGTATTGGAGATCCCGGCCACTACTACCAGAATGATAATGATCAGCATTACCTGAGGAATCACCTTGATTCCTACGATTATCCCGTAGAAGATACCAAGATTATTTTTCCAAGAATCAACTCGAAGCTTAAACCCGTTAGCCTCCAATCTCCGCTCTATTGCTGAAACCATCTTCCCTTCGTCAGCGCTGTTTTTAAGAGCCACCGCCAATTCAAAGGCCTCATCCTCATCCAAATACAGAAGCGACCGAGCCGCATCAATACTGATATAGTTCATATAATCTATAAACATTCCCATTCCTTCATGGGTAACAATCCCTTCAACCTCAAAAGGGTAGGCATTTAAATATCCATCCTGGTTACTGGCAATGAGAATTAAATCTTGACCGATATGGGCGTTTAATGATTTAGCTGTTGTTTCTCCTAGGATGATCCCATCCGGTTTGGTCAGATATGAACCTTCAAGCGTCTTAACCTTAGGAGTCACTCTGGGTTCTATCAGCGGATCAACCGCTGTAACTATTACCCCTGAGGGGCTCTGTTCCGCAACAGCCACCAAACCCCCGAAACGTAGCCGCGGCGCAACCTCCTCCACAGCTTCGTCAGCCATCAGCAACTCTCGGATCAGGTCGGAATCCCTCAGTAAAGGCGCCTCATCGGAAGGCATGAAGAGTTCGATCTTCTCCTCAAAATCCGCATGGATCAAAATATTCCCAGCGCAAGCCTTAATCGCAGTTTCGGTCATATTCCGCGTCACCGAGTAGCTATAAGTAAACGAGAGAAACATCGTTAAGGCGCCAACCGCAATCATCATCCCCGTTAAAAACGTACGACGCTTATGACGACCTAGATTCCTCAGCGCCATCTTAAATAGGGTAACCATCATTTCACTTCCTTTAACGGTTAAAGGAACAATTTAATTATGTGAATTATACTAATTAAAAAAAGTTTGTCAATATAAAAGATTAGTCCGCCATAACAAGATTTTTGCGCTTCTGTATATATATGGAGGAAGACGGTTTCCGAGACCGTCAGAACCTCGGGAACATCAGCAGGTATTTGCTAATATTTAAAGCTGAAGCCAAATCGCATTAAGGGTTCGGTCTCTATTTCCCATGGATACAGAACCTCAGAGAATAAAAACAGGAAATGACTACCTAAGACCAGATAGGAGAAATCCGTGCCGTTTCGACGAGAATACTGATAACCGCCACCTCCATAAAACCTGAAGAACAAGAACTCATGGGGTAAGAGCCATACCGCCCCGAGATGAAGCTTCATGTCTTGAGCGGAGGAGTAATACTCTATATTCGTCCCTGCGTAGAGACTACTCCACAGACGGAATTTTAAAGCACAGGAGAGATTCGCTTCAGTCTCATATAGTTGTAGAAAACCGTTGGGTGAAGCTTTTTTTTGCCCGGTTGCTGCGGAAGCGAGAAGCGGTGTGCCTCCGATTAGGAGGAGCGCCACTAATAATACCATGCTGAGCCGGTAACTCTTTTTCATATCCTTCCTCCTTAAAAGTTGATACTAAAACCAAAACGAGAGCGAGGAGAAGTGTTTATTTCCCAGGGATAGATGAGTTCAGCGAAGAAAAAAAGAAAATCGGTCCCCATCATAATATAGGGATATTGATAACCTTTATTATTGGAGAATTGAGCGCCGCCTCCCCCGTAAAACGAAAAGAGAAGAAAGTCATAGGGAAGGAAGTAAACCGCCCCGATCTGCATCCTTACATCTCTTTCCCGGTAGGAGTATTCGACATTTCCTGTAGCATAAAAATGGTCTCTCAGTCGATATTTTAAGCCCGGAGTCACCATGCTTTCGTAATGGTATAGGTTCAAGATGACCACGGGCGAAGAGTCTTCAGTAAAAAAATCAAAGGATACATCATGCCAAGGTGGATTCATCGTTTTGATCGTCCCGATCTTAGGAAGAAAGGGATACTCCCCGGATGTCAGCTCAATTGAACCACTAACCGTGGAGGCTGAGATCTGAAGAGCGTCAACTCCTCCATCAAGAATAAAGAGCGAGTTTGAACGACCGGAGAATCTTCCCGGAAACTCAGAATTAATTCGTCCGGTATTGCTCTTGATCTCACCTGAGACCGTCGTCCCTTCCGGGAAGCAGAACCGGAGATCCCCGGAGACTGTCTCGGCTACAATGTTAATCTTATCGGAGATAGTTTCCCAGTAGGCGTTCAGATCGCCGGAGACATTGGAGACGTTGATCTCTCCACTTAAGCCACTAATGTTAATCGCGCCGGAAGCGCTATGGAGTTCGGCTTTCTTTACCGGACCGCTGATCCAGATGTCGCCGGAAGAGGAGCGGGCTTCTACCGAAGCCACCGGAGTCTTAAACTCAGCCTCGATCTCTCCGGAAGCGGTATGGGCCGTAAATCTTTCCGCCTCTCCGATGAACGAAATATTCCCTGAGGCGGTGGCAGCGATGATGGAGGATTCACCAAAATCACCTCTGAAGACGCAGTCTCCGGAGGCGGTTTTAATCTTTAAGTCGGTCTGGGCCGGGACGGCAATCTTTATTTGGCCGGAGAGACTTTGATACCAGGAGTAATTGAATAAACCATCGGGGAGTGAACGGATGCGCAGTAAATTATCTTCTGCGGTGAAGCCCGGTTTATACTCGTTCATCAGTCGCTCTACGTCTTGCTCTGAAGAGGCTGTGACTTGCATATTTACTTCAACCTCAATACTGGGATTAGAGGTTAGGATCACCTCCACTTCATGAAAGGCGACTTCCACCTCTACTGAAGCTCCCGGTGTGACTCGAAAAGACTCCATAGTATGGTAATAATCCGCAGCCGCCAGAACCGCAACTTGCGGGGATATTATATGTAACAAAAACAGGCATAGCGCTCCGACCAAGACGCGGGGAGAGATATGTCGCATACGCATCTTTTTTCCTCCTTAAAGTTGGTTGACCATCTTATCATGAATAAGATAACAAGTCCCACCCGGGTTAGTGGCGGTTAGGATTAGAATTAAACTCAACCATTCCAAGTTCTCTATTTGATGAATCCAGGGTGAGTGGGTGGTTAAAATTTAAAACTAAACCCGGACCGAAACTCCGGTTCTATCTCATAGGTCAGCGGATATACTGATTCAGCAAACAGGAAAAGATAATTTGTTCCAATTAAGAGGTAAGGATAATGATAACCTTCATTCCGAGAAAACTGCCATCCCCCTCCACCATAGAAGTAGAGGTTGAAGGAGATCACCTTCTCCCCTTTTATTCGAAGAAAAACCAGTTCTTTTGGAAGCACATAGGCTGCCCCCAATCGAAGGAGCACGTCTGTGTTTGGCTGATCAAACTCAAGATTAGCAGTAACGTATACCGGTTTGAGGATGCTTTGTTTAATCCCCACAGATAAGGATTTGTCAACCCAGTATAGGTTTAAGAAGCTCTCCGGTAATATATGGGCGTCTTTTGGAAAATCAGCCGCGAACGCCCGCCAACCCCCGGTGGCAATTAGTAGCGGTAAGATTAAAGAGTATAAAACGAATCTTTTCATCCCGAACCTCCCAAATAGTAGTACTGTGTCTAAGTATTCTCTCTAGTTCATTAATAATTCCATTATACACCATGGATACTAACAAAATATATCCCCAAATTAACCCGTCCGGCCTCGAACGACGGTTTCAATTAGATTACATTCTATGTACTGTTCCTTCCAAAGAGGTTTGCGACTGCCAAATGCTTTGTGAATAGGAATAACCCTTTAGCATCAGAATTATAGGCTTTCTCCTATCAGTTTGTTCACAATTTTCTACCACAATTACCAGTATAAACTAAAATCGCATCTCTAAGAAATACTGCCGCCCCTGGTTGCGCTTGGTCATAATAGGCTGCAAATCTTGGATCATCCACGTACATTTGAGCCAGTCCGGCATGGGCTTGTTTGTTATAACTACCCCAAGATAGTAAATACTTCTAACTGTCTTTTTTTATCAAGAAGCTTGTCCCGATGTGCTCTCAAGGCCCTCCGTGATTTTCTTGCTTACATTTTGCGTCTCTTATATTTAACTAGGCTCTATTGAGCAGCTAGTTAATAGAAACTAATTCTAGCTAAAAAGTACGAAAAGTGAGTTCTTGGTATAGTCTCTGCTCTTTTCTTAGTCATAGCACAGGGTTTTATTATTTAATAAAACACCTCCCTTCGAAGTAGAACTCCACTCCAAATAGAGGTGTCCATCAGAACTGTTCCCTTTGTTCTCCCTTTTACATTCTCAAAAATTGGTCGAGCAGAATTTCTATAAACCAGAAAGCTCTTTTAGGAATATTGTAAATTCAAATGTTTCTTTTTTGACTTCACTAAAAACTAAAGCCAACTTATGTAAGAGTGGTTTAATTCTTACCCAATCTAGGTGAGAGCCGTACATATGCCGAAAAATGTGACGAAATCTCCGGTATTCATCCAAACTCTTTACCGTGCCCATAGAAAAGAGAGCAGGGCGCACACCAGACAGATCTAAAGACATACTCTCTAAAACTCGCCGATGCCAACCATTACCTTTGGGAAGACCACCATCAATCTCGTTGGCAATCCTTGAGCAAATATTTTCGATTCCATTATAAAAGTCGTGTAATATGGCGCCAAGTCCCCTTATCTCCAAAGAGTTAGGAACACCATTACTAAAACGAAAGCTTAACTCTGAAACCTCAATAACGAGCTTTTCCAATTCAGAAATTTCAAACTCAATTTCTTTCGTCAAGCGAAAGTATTGGTTTTTCATCCGTCTGATAACGCCTCCCTTCCGATAAAACCTTAATTCGAAATTCTGGACTACAATGGTCTAAGTCGATCAGATCAACTTCAAATTCAGAAAGTGTTTCAATCTCGTTCCAAGCTTGATAAAAATCTTCAGTAGAAAGTCCAGAAACCCCCAGATCGATATCAGAACCAATTGAAAACTCTTTATCGGGAATGATTACTGAACCAAAAAGGTAAACTTCTTTCACTTTATACTTACGGAGGAGGATCGATACCATCCGTTCGGCAACGATTTGGGCATCCCTTTTCCGTTTAACAGCCAAAATAACATCTTGTTTAAAACGTTCTTGCCATGCTTGGATATATGGTTGGTAATCTTTCATCCGATTCACCCCCGTTTTACATTATCCTCATTTAAAGAATACCATATCCCAAGAAAAAAACAAAGAAGCTTTTCATAAAATTTACCATTACCATATTTTAAAAGGAGGTCTGTAAAAGCCGCCTTCTATTGATCTTTCTCACATTTCGCATCCTTTATGCAAAGGGTAAGCTAGATCGATTTTCCAATGAACTGGATACAAGAAGAAGGAGCGAAAAGTAAAATTTTTCTTGAGAACAGAAATATATTGCTATCAATTATAAAAGACAGGTGATTTCCACCTGTCTTTTATAATACAGCTTGATTTGCGGTCAAGACAGAACATTTCCTTGCAGAAAGCTATTTCCCGCTCACCATATCAAATTCTTCAATAATTTCATCAGCCGGTTTCTTATCCAGCAAACTAAAGAGTACAATAGCAATAACTGAACAGAGAAACCCTGGTACGATCTCATAAAGTTCAAAGATGCCACCTTGAAGTTGTTTCCACAGCAAGGCAGTGACTCCACCCGCCACGATTCCGGCCAATGCTCCGTTACGGGTCATCCTTTTCCAAAAGAGTGAAAGGAGAATAATCGGACCAAAAGTAGCTCCGAATCCAGCCCAGGCATAAGCCACCAAATCTAATACTGAACTATTTTGATCCAAAGCGATGATAAAAGCAACAACGGAGACCAGCACTACCGCCAAGCGGCCTACCCGCACCAATTCTTTATCGCTAGCCTCTTTACGAAAAAGCACTTTATAAAAATCCTCAGCTAAAGCTGAAGCCGTCACTAACAATTGAGAATCAGCCGTACTCATAATCGCTGCTAAAATCGCTGCTAACAATAGCCCTGCCATCAATGGATGAAATAAGCGATCAACCATAACCATAAAGATAGTTTCTGTCGCCGGGCCTTCCAAAGCATTGGGTAAATATGCGCTTCCTACCACCCCCACTGACACCGCGGCAATTAGTGAAAGAAGGACCCAAATCATCGCGATTCTGGTCGCCGGCTTAATCTGTTCTGGAGATTTAATCGCCATAAATCTGACCAGGATATGGGGTTGCCCGAAATAACCTAATCCCCATGCCAGGGAAGAAATAACCACCATCGCCGAAATGGGGGTTCCTTCCAAGGTCGTAAATAGATTCAGCCTCTCCGGATTAGCGGCTTTTATGGCGCTAATCAGCGCGCCATATCCACCTACCGCTTTCATTCCTGCCATCGGTACGACAATAATAGCAAAAAGCATTAATAGTCCCTGAAAAAGGTCGGTCCAACAAACCGCCATAAAACCCCCTAAGAAAGTATAGAGGACTACTACTAAAGCCCCAATCAGCAGCGCTTGAAAATAGGTTAGCCCAAAAACCGTACTAAATAATTTTCCACTGGCGACAAATCCAGATGCGGTATAGATCAGGAAAAAGATAACAATAAATAACGCTGAGACCATGCGTAAAGCCTTACTTTTATCCCGGAAACGGTTTTCAAAATAGTTGGATAAGGTAATTGCATCCCCGGAGATCTGCGTATAATTACGAAGTCGAGCCGCCACAAATTTCCAGTTTAAATAAGTGCCCGCTGCTAAGCCAAGAGCGATCCACGCTGCTTCCACTCCGACCACATACGCTAAACCGGGCAACCCCAATAAGAGCCATCCACTCATATCAGAAGCTTCTGCGCTAAGAGCGACTACCCATTTATTTAATTGCCTACCGCCTAAAATATAATCAGATAAATTATTAGTTTTAGAGTAAAAAATTAAGCCGATAGCAACCATAAATGCTAAATATAAGATAAATGTTATTAAGATGCTAAAGTTAACCTCAATCAACACGTCTCCTCCTTGTTTGAAACTTTCCGTTAATTATACCATTTCGTCGTATTATTTTGCAATGATTTCAGGCACCGCTCATCTCAACTATCTGCTAATAATTCCGACAGGAACACTAACTATTGTCGTAAATTTTCGGTTTTAAATTAATACGATTACGATAAAGTAGCCCTCCACTCCCATCAGTCGGGGTGAAGGACTACCCTAAAACGTACATCAGTACTTTTTTAATTATCGATCATTTTCCAGCAAACAAAACATAGTTCCTTTTTCTGACAACATTCCGGGATGAACCTGTCCGGTTTTAATAGATATACAACTTATCACGATGCACAGATAGTTTTATATCCTTACCAGTCGGGAGTTCTTCTTCAAAGTCGACCAGTAATGTATGCCCCTCTTCCGTTTCAATTTCATATCTCCGTTTAGAGCCTAAGTACATTTGTTCATTGATCCGTCCTTTAATTAGATAGTGCTGGTCCTCGGTAAAGCCATTTACTACCGGAGTTACTTCATCGGCCCGCAAGATTATGTTAACTTTATCATTAACTTTTTTACCCTCGGGCGGGAGTAGATCGCTTCCGGGGTATCATCCTGTTGAATCAATCCATCGTTAAGGAGAATAACTTGATCCGCGATACTGAGCGCCTCTTCCTGGTCGTGGGTGATATAGATGGTTGTAATATTAAGACGTTTCTGGAGTTTCTTAATCTCAAAACGCAGCCTGTATCTGATCTTGGCGTCAAGATTGGACAGCGGCTCATCCAACAATAGTATTTCCGGGTCCACCACCAAAGCTCTGGCCAAGGCCACTCTCTGTTGCTGCCCTCCAGACATCTGGGTAGGGTATCTTTCCTCCAGCCCCGGAAGATCAACAAGTTCTAACGCCCACCGCACCTTCTGCTCAATCTCCCCCTGAGATTTTTTCCGAAGTTTTAAACCGTAAGCAATATTCTGATATACAGTCATATGCGGCCATAAAGCATAGTTCTGAAATACCATCGCAGTATTTCTCAATTCCGGTTTTTCATGTGTAATGTTACGGTCACCTAGGAAGATTTCCCCTGATTCAGGCCGTACAAATCCGGCGATCGATCGTACCAACGTGGATTTCCCCGAACCGCTGGGTCCTAAGATCGCCGCCAGTTTACCTTCTTTCACAGTCTGTTGTTAAATACAAGCTAAGGTAATTATGCAATTCCCTCAAAATATAAAAATAGATATTGGTCGTCATGATGTCAGACATCCCTATCTTTTAAAAAAACCCTTATTACACTGCTCAATTCATTCAGGTCGCTAATTACATGCTTAGCTTCTCCTTTACCGAACCCTTTTCTATATCCAAGAATTAAATCAACCTTAAGGCCTGTACGGGAGCAGTACTCTTCCATCATCGACCGAGTGTTACTGGAGGAAATAACCAACCGATGCCCGCCGGTAGACAAAGCAGCGAAAACACTTTTTACTTCCGGAAATAAAGGTTGCTTAAAGATGGTGTCTTCTTTCTCCTGTTCAAAACTGGCTACTAACTCCGCGTTTTTTTCATGATTGGGAAACATTAACTCAACTTGTTCCTCAAAAGGTAAACCAGAAGTTTTAACATATAAGTATTTACCCATTTCCAACGACAATCCAAAATAGGAATTTAGAAGTCTGACAGCAATAGTCGCTAAGTGTCCAGTTGTAGCTTGCGGCATCATATCCCCCGGAGCAAACAATGTAGAGTTAATTTCATAATTCATTTATTTAAAATTTAGCCACAATATTATTGATCGTACCACTAGGAAGTGCCCTAATTCCCTCAAAAGGGATAACTTAGACCCATAACTATTGAAGTAAATTTATGATCGCTTTCCTTAAGGAAAAATAGAATACTTAGGTCCAAATCAATATTACCAGGTAAAGTGTTTTGATAACCAGGTATAATCATTAAATTACTACCATCTAAATTAGCAATAGCTATTAAAGAGATTGCGGAAAAATCATCAATCGGGTAAGCCATACTCCCACTTAAAAGATCGGTACTTTGCTTTCCACTACTTATCATCATAAACGGACCAAGTAATTGAGTTAGATTACTACGATCAAGACCTAAATATTCTAACTGCATTGTTAGCTTACCGTAATAATCAATATTATAGCTGTAATCTACCCCCATAAGATAGCTATTGCTCTTCTCTATCCCCTCGCCAAAATAATGGCCGAAAGAGCCGTACACTCCCAAATCGCCTAGATCGCCTTTAAAAGTAACGCCCACCCGCCGCCGGGGAAGCAAGGAAATAAGGTCGGTTACCCCGCTTCCGTTCGCCCCTGCCGCCTCCGCTTCCTGCACATAATTAAGAGTTAAGTCGTAACCCTTCACGCCGAATCTACCTCTGACGCCCCACTTCATCTTTTCCGTTTCAAGATCAAACCCGGCGGGAAAAGAGGTGACCAGTGCAAGACTGGAGTTCCAGTTCAAGGGAATATAGACTTCGACCGCATCTGTATATTTGCTACCGCTCTCTTCATCAAAAGCCTCTGCCCCAATGGTGTAATCGACCGGGTTCAGCAAAGAGCCAAAGGACCAGGAGACCGGTTGCCGGCCAACGGTCAAATGAAAGGGGGCAAATCTGTGTTTTAAATAAAGTTTTTTCGTAAAATAGGTCGCCTCTTTTCCGGCAGTCAAATCCTGCAGAGGGTTATGAACATCAAAGGCATAACTAACCTCTGTCCTCCCCAACCGGGGTAAAAAAAGCTCCAATTCTAGACTGTCACTTACCTCATCAATATAGGTTCCATCTTCAAACCAGCTTCCCGTGTAATTTAGTTCGACTTTACCCCCGGCTTCCAACGCCAGTGCCGGGCTGGCGCCAATCGTTATGCTCCATATCAATAACAAGGTAAGCGGGGCAGAAAGTTTGCGCATCGGTCTGACCCTCCTTTTCTTTTAAAAATAGATCAATTAAAACGTTACCTACCAATTTTTATCAAGGCCACCGGTTAAAGTCTGCCCAACCGACGGCCAATGTCTATACTACCGTAAATTCTCTAAAGTAAAGGTTCCAAGCGGAATCTGCGGGTTAAACTCTATCGAGTTGATGATAAATTCGGTCCGGGTGTTCTTCCGCAGCTTATCTTCCATCACCGATTCCAGCGGATACCAGCGGCCCTCAATCTCTTTCACTTTCGTTACGGTCATCACTTTCAGTAGACGCCCACTCCGCGTGTATAACTCTTCTTTCAACCCGACAAACCTTTCCTTGTCAATCCACGATTTACGCCGGTAATAGGAGACCTCTTTTCCCTCGACTGCTGTTCCTTCCAAGACATAGCAGGCACGTCCGTCGATCTCTTCTTCGCCAATCCGTTCAAAATCATATAAGTCAGTCAGCTTATCCGATTCCATCACATCTTGATAGGAAAAGTCGCTCCCCATGATCCCCTGGTTCAGCATGTGTCCGGAGATCTTCACCAGATCTTCGGCATCGGGGAAGAACATCCAAAGGTCATCGCCGCGTTTGAGAAACTTCGTGCCCCGGTCCCGGGGGTTACTGAAAATGACTAAACCATTATCACCCTGGGCATAAGAAGTCATGGTTTTAACGATTCTTCGGTTCCGGTTAATAATGACCATCTCCGCCTCTACCTTTGCAGTATCGAAATATTCGTTATTATCCCGGCGTTTGATAATCTCTTCCGCCGTCAGCGCGCCAAAAGCCACTGTAGCAAAGATAGAGAGCAGGATAAAGGAAACAACCAAGTAAACCAGTGTTTTTTTCATAAGGAATTGACTCCCTTCTATATTTAAATAAATTCCGGTGGAGAATTGCATTAATTTACGCCCCAATACACACATGTTCTCCTTGTTTGCTATCCACGGCCAGTTTTAAGCCCGCATCGCTTCCGTCGGCTCAAGACTTGCCGCCCGCCGGGCCGGAATCAAACAAGCAATGGTAACAATAAACATCCCCAGCATAAAGGCAAAAATGGTATTACCAATAGAAGAAACAGGATAAACAATGGCATCAAAGATAATATCTGCACTCATCCCAGACATTGCAGAGGTATAATCGAGACCTACTTCAGCTAAATAACTAGTTAATACAGAACCCGAAACGGCTCCGAGCAGACTGCCTAGCACTCCCATGATCGCGCCTTCTATCACAAAAAGTTGCAAAATCTCTTTGCTTTCCAATCCCATAGCCGTCATCATACCAATCTCTTTAGTTCTTTCTTTAACAATCATAATCATAGTATTAATCACTACAATACAGGATAACAAAACCAAGAAAATATAAATCTGATTATAAATTATTTTCATTATATCCATCAGCGGAATAAGATCACTGGTCTCTTTATAACCCAAAGCCAAATATCTATCGGTCGCTCCTTTATCTGCCAATAGCTTTTTCACCTCTGGTAGTACCCGGTGAATAATCTTCTTGTCCGATGTTACCAACAATAACTCGGTAACTTGGTCATCCATCTCTAGGAGCCTTTGGGCTTGATCCAAAGGCAGATAAAATACCACCTCGTTTAGCATTTTTAGACCGCTTTCCAATCGTCCGACGATCTCAAAAGTAGATCCTTTTAAAGAATTAAAGGCGGTATTATAGACGATCGTTATCTTCTCACCCACCTTACGATCCAGTTTTTTTAGGAGAGCAGTCCCCATCACTACTTCCATTCGCCCAGTCTGCGCCATCCTCCCCTCTACCAGAAAATCCTCAATATCAGTGAAAATTAATTCCTGCTCCGGTTCAACACCCCAACCGCACATGGTGATCAATTCATTCTCCGTGCCGGCCATAGCGCCAAACTTCAGCCTGGAAATAACCATCTCGACATCTTTTATCTCCTTCAAATCAGCGGTCATCGCCCGAGGCCCCTCTCCATTAAAGCCATCCACCGGATAGTTTAGCGGTAACAAGCGTTCTTGCTGGAGATATTCTTGGTCAATGATCTTAATATGTCCAGAATTATATTGAATATGATCAACCGAAAGAGTGTCGATCATTCCATTGATCAGTCCCCTGGCAAAAACCACAATCATCACAGAAAAAGCAATGGCGGTAATCGAAACAAAGGTCCGTAGTTTATGACGAGACAGATTTTTATAAGCTATTTTTATAATAAATCCCATTTTCACACCCCCTAACGATGATAAATCGCTTTAATCGGATCCTTATCAGCCGCCCAGTAGGCCGGTAGAATACTGGACAACAAGGAAGCAACAACCCCAAAAACAAAGACTTCAACAAAAGCCGCTGGGTTCCAGACTCCATAAATTTTATCCAATACTGGTACACCAAAAGCGCCCAGATCGAAACCGTATAAGGCAGCAAAATCAATTCCGAACCTAGCCATGAGACCAACCCCGCCAAGCCCTAAAAGCACACCGGCGATACCCCCTATAACCCCGATACCAGTCGATTCCAGAACAAAGGTAAAGATAATCTCATTAACACGTAAACCCATCGCCTTCATCATACCGATCTCCGTCATTCTCTCTAAAGCCGCCAGGATAACTGTATTGATGATGGCAATGGCGGCAATCATTAAAATAATAAACAAAATTAACTGATTGCCTGCTTGTTTGGCGCCGGCGAAAGACACCGCCTCTAGCTCATTCCAGGAATAAACAGCCAGGCTAGCACTGGCAGATTTTATCTTATGCTCCAACTCCTTGGCCAGCTTCATAGTATGAGCTTTATTCTCCAACCTGATGATGACCTTACTCACCTGACCTTCAACATTTAGTGCTCTTTGCACAAGATCAAGAGGTAGGTAGACTACGTTCTGGTTCACATTAGAGTTACCTGTATGAATCAACCCTGCAACTTCCGCTTCGATGGTGTTAAAGGTTTCATCTTTGTCTTTAACCAGAAGGGTAAGATAATCTCCTGTCTCAAATTGCAATAAATCGGCCAGTCTTTTCCCAAGTACCGCTTTGTACTCTCCATAAGAAAACATACTTCCCTCGACAAACTGATTCTCCAAAGGGAAAACCTCTGCAAAATCCTTAGGAATAATCCCTCTACCAATCACAGGTAGCTCATTAATGCCATTATTAAGTAGTGCTGAAAAATTCAACTCAGGTGAATCAGCTCGGTACCCTTTAACATCCTTTATGCCTGCCAACACTTGCCCATCAAAAAGCATTAAATTATCCAGAGTCAACTCATCCTCTTCTTCCCAGTACTCTTCATTCATCACCTGTAGATGTCCGGCCTCATAATCAATGATGCTATTATAAGACATTTCAACCATCCCGCTAATTAGTGAATCAAATACAATATAAAAGAAGATAGCAAAGGCAATAATACTAGCGGTAATTAGAGTCCGGTTTCGATGGCGAATCAAATTTTTAAAAGCCAATTTAGTCAGAAACATCTTCGCTTTCCCTCCTTTGGTCTTTGGAGATCAGCCCATCACGAATTTCTATTAACCTCCTTGCGTACTCCATCACCCGAGGATCATGAGTGGAGAAGATAAAGGTGGTGCCCAGTTCCTGGTTCATCTTGAGCATCACCTGAAGTACCTCTTCACTGGTTTTGGAGTCCAAGTTCGCGGAAGGCTCATCGGCCAAGATCAATTTTGGTTCTTTCACCAAAGCCCGGGCAATGGCCACCCGCTGTTTCTGTCCGCCGGACAATTCATTTGGTTTCCGGCCTGCCAATCCTGCCAGGCCTACAGCGTCCAGAATCTGCAGTACCCGGTCTCTGATTTCTTTTTTGTGATATTTATTTACTAATCTAATAGCAAATTCCACATTTTCGTAGGCCGTCAAGACCGGAATTAGGTTGTAACTTTGAAAGACAAAGCCAACATGATACCTTCTGACCATGGCCAAGGCTTTTTTGTCCAATTCTCTCAATTCTTGGCCGTCAAAAGTTATCCGCCCGGCGGTAGGCTTATCCAGGCAACCAATCATATTTAATAATGTCGTCTTCCCGGAACCGGAAGGACCGAAGATCGTGGTAAATTCCCCGGCCTCCACCGTCAGGTCAACCCCTCTTAAGGCCGGCACCTCGATTTTGCCTTGATTATAAATCTTTGTAATCCCTTGCATCTCAAGTAAAGCCATTTTATTACCTCCTTTTACTCGTCACTCATTGCTCGTTGCTTCTTACCCTTCCCGCATGGCTACGGTCGGCTCGAGCCTGGCCGCGCGCCGGGCCGGGATCAGACAGGCGATGGTGACAATTACTACCCCCAGCACAAAAGCGAAGATGCTAACTTCAATTGATGAAACCGGATAAATCATGGTGTTGAAGATCAGATCGGAACTAATCCCGGACAAAGCCTCCCCATAATCAAAACCGACCCGCGCCAAATAACTGTTCATTAAGTATCCGGAGACAGCGCCGGCCAGACTGCCGATCACTCCCATGATGGCGCCCTCCAGGACAAAAAGTTGCAGAATATCTTTGCTTTCCAGCCCGAGCGCAGACATCATCCCAATCTCTTTGGTGCGGTCTTTGACGATCATAATCATGGTATTAACCACGACAATACAGGATAATGAGAGGAGGAAGATATAGATAAAGTTATAGATAACAGCGGACAAATCCATCAAAGGAATCAAGTCGCTGGTCTCACGATAGCTCAAGGCTTGGTATCGTTCATCACCATGTTCGGCCAATAAAGACTTAACTCTCGGTAGAACCTCCGGAACCAGCTTCTTGTCTGCTGTGACCAGCAATAACTCGGTGGTCTGATCATCCAGGTATAGAAGCTTCTGTGCTTGATCCAACGGTAGATAGAAAACGATCTCATTTAGCATCTTCAAGCCGCTTTCCAAGCGTCCGACGATCCGGAAAGTGATCCCTCTTAAGGAATCAAAGGCTGTATTAAAAAGGATAGTAACTTTATCCCCCACCCGACAATTAATCTTTTCCAACAAGTCCGTCCCCATGACCACTTCCTGTTGACCGGGGGCGACCATCCTCCCCTCAACCAAAAACTCCTCCAGGTCGGTAAAAGCTAATTCCTGCTCGGGATTAACCCCCCAGCCGTTCATGGCGACCAGTTCCTCTTCAGTGCTGACCATGGCGCCGAATTTTAATCTGGGAATAACCATTTCTACGCCTTCTACACTTTCTAAGGCGGTAATCATCTCCTCCAACCCCTGCCCGTCAAAACCATCAACCGGATAATGCAGAGTCAAGAGACGTTCTCGTTTGTAATAATCCTCATCAATCACCTTGATGTGGCCGGAATTATAGTGGATATGGTCGGCGGAAACCGAGTCAATCATTCCCTCAATCAAGCCCTTGGCAAAAACCACGATCATGACGGCAAAAGCAATGGCGACCATGGAGACAATCGTCCTTGATTTACTGCGGAACAGATTTTTAAAAGCCAATTTTGAAAGAAAAAACATCTTCACACCCCCCTAGCGATGATAAATCGTCTTCACTGGGTCTTTATCCGCCGCCCTATACGCCGGCCAGATACTGGCGAGGAACGAAACGATAATCCCAAAGGAAACGACTTTGACAAAAGCCGCAGGATTCCAGACTCCGTAAACTTTGCCAATCACCGGCATCCCAAAAGAAGCCATATCCATTCCAAACATGGCCTCAAAGTCTAAACCATAAGTGATCATCATCCACACACCACCAATGCCCATCAACACACCGATTACTCCACCCAAGATGCCGATGCCGATTGATTCCAGGACAAAAGTGTAGACGACCTCGTTGTTCTGTAAGCCCATGGCCTTCATCATGCCAATCTCTTCTCTGCGCTCAAGGGCCGCCAGGATTACAGTATTAATGATGGCGATGGCGGCAATC
>DHOO01000071.1:0-2623 GCA_002409975.1 Firmicutes bacterium UBA5388 | reverse complement strand
GGCTTCCAATCCGCTCCAGGGATAGACCCCGAGATAATTATTGTGACTTCTCAAGTGATTCTCCAGTTTCACGGCTGCCCCTGTAGCCAAATTCTTGTTTTCCATTCTGATAACGACCTTACTTACTTCATTACCCACGCTCAAGGCCTCTTGGACCGGAGCGAGGGGGAGATAGACGAGGTACTGGTTGACATTGAGATTACTGGTGTGCACCAAGCCGCAAATCTGCGCCTCAATGGTATTAAAGGTTTCATTTCTATCTTTCACCAAGAGTATGATATAGTCCCCCAACTCCAACTCCATCAGTTCAGCCAGTCTTTTTCCTAAGACCGCTTGATATCCCACTACAGGCGACTCCCCGGAGAATAACTCTGTGGAGGTAAAGAGGGACCCTTCTACAAACTGGTTTCCTAAGGCAAAAACCTCTTCGAAGGCCTCGGGGATCACCCCTCTACCGATCACCGGCAGTTCGTCACTGCCGTTATTAAGACGGGCTTGGAAACTAAGCTCAGGTGAACTGCCTATATACCCAGGAATGTTCCGGATGGCGGTCATCATCTGCCCATCAACGGAGAATAAATTTTTCAGCGGCAATTTCTCCTCTTCTTCCCAATACTCTTCATTTGATATCTGTAAATGACCGGCTTCATAATCAATAATGGTCTCATAGGACATTTCCGTCATCCCCCCGACCAGGGAGTCCATGACAATATAGAAAAAAGTGGCAAAAGCAATGATTACGGCGGTAATCAACGTCCGGCTCATATGGCGGGCCAGGTTCTTAAAAGCCAGTTTAGTTAAGAACAGCATCCTGCTCCCTCCTTTGGTCTTTCGCGATCAGACCGTCCCGAATCTCGATTAAACGACGGGCGTAATCCATCACTAACGGATCATGAGTGGAGAAAATAAAGGTCGTTCCCAGTTCCTTATTCATCTTGACCATCACTTCAAGGACCTCTTCGCTGGTTTTTGAATCCAGGTTGGCGGAAGGCTCATCAGCCAACACCAGTTTGGGCTCTTTTACCAAAGCTCTAGCAATCGCCACCCGCTGTTTCTGCCCTCCGGACAGTTCATTGGGCTTTCTATTTTCCAAACCCTCCAAACCAACTGCCGCCAGGATCTTCATCACCTTGTCTCTTAATTCGTTTTTATTATGTTTGTTAATTAATCTAATAGCAAACTCCACATTCTCAAAGGCAGTCAATACAGGAATCAAATTATAACTCTGAAAGACAAAACCGACATTATGTCTTCTAATCATGGCAAGATTTTTTTTGTCTAAATTAACTAATTCTTTGTTGCCAAAATTGATACTGCCACTACTCGGTTTATCCAGACACCCAATCATATTAAGTAACGTAGTCTTTCCTGAACCAGACGGGCCGAAAATAGTCGTAAATTCTCCTTCTTCCACTATTAAGTCAATCCCTCTTAATGCCGGCACTTCGATCTTTCCTTGTTGATAAATCTTTGTAACTCCTTTTAATTTCAATAACGCCATCTTAATAACCTCCATCACGTCGCTCGTTGCTCGATTTAAATGACAAGCTCTAGAGCCTTTATTAATAAATCCCAGCTGAAAAAAAGAAATTAATCGTAAGCTTAAAAAATGTCTATTTGAGACCATTGACCAAGTAACCGAGTCATCTTCTTTTTTTAATCCCATTCTCAATAATATAGAGCATCTGATCAATGATCTCCATGTCATCCAAATCTAATTTGCCATCTTCATAAACAAAATCAGTTAAAGAATAACTAATGCTGGTTAACATTTTAGAGATTAATATCAGATCAATAGTTGGATCAATAGCGCCTTCTGTTCTTCCCTGTTTTAATAAGAGTAAGAAAAAATCGGTGCTCTTATCTTCATATTCCCCAAGGATCTCACGGCATAGTTCCTTATCGTTTACTAACATAAGACCAATAGGAAGCAGGCGCGAATTTTCTTTGGCAAATCTAATCCCGCTTAAATAAACCTCCCGCAAAAGCTCAAAAAAGCTATATCTTTCTCGATTTACCATCATATCTTGATTGATGTATTTTAATTTCTTTTCTACAATGATCTCGATAAGATATTTATAAAGATCTTTCTTATCTTCAAAATACTGATAAAAACTCCCTTTCGCGATTCCGGCATTGTCAGCTATTGCTGTAATCCTGGCCTGATGAAATGGATAGGCCGCAAACTCTTCAATCGCCGCCTCGATTACCCGCTCCCGCTTCTCTTCAGGTAAATTGAAAAATGTTTCTTTTGGCAATATCTTCCCCATCCTTACAGTATAACTATGATCGAGCTTTATTAATATGAATCTGTATTCATATGAATCTTCAGTCATATTGTAATCGATAGTTATTTTAATGTCAAACACTTCTTTAGGAAAAAATTTTTTCACGGCGCCTCCCGCAACTCATTTTTCGTACCTTTTAGACGAAAGTCAAGCTAAAATCAGTTTCTATCAACTGGATACCAAATAAAAGCCTAACTAAATATAAGGGTGCGAAATGTGAGCGCAATAAATTTATATTTATCCTACCAAATTATTTTATATCTAGCTGGAAAAGATAGTAATAATAGTATATTATAACTATAAGCTGTTTTACAGAGCTGACGCATGACTTTAAA
>DHOO01000035.1:42176-89465 GCA_002409975.1 Firmicutes bacterium UBA5388 | reverse complement strand
AGCTTCAGTGAATGTTATTCTGCAAGCAATGTGTAAACTTTGGAAGCGCCGTATACCGAACGGTGCGTACGGTGCTGTGGGAGGTCGGCTACCCAACTAATGGGTAGCCTCCTACCCGATATATAAAAAAACCAGGATGTTTCTTTTCATAAGCTGAGAGGAGACGAGAAGAGAGGAGAATGAAAATGTCAAAGAAAGTCCCGTACAGAGTGTATCTTACCGAGGAGCAGATGCCCAAACAGTGGTATAATATCCGCGCTGATATGAAGGAGCAACCAGATCCAATGCTTAACCCGGCGACACTGCAGCCGGTGAAGGGGGAAGATCTATACCCGGTTTTCTGTGAAGAGCTTGCTAAACAAGAAATGGATGGGAGTACCCGATACTTTGATATCCCCGACGAAGTGCTGGAATTTTATAAAATGTATCGGCCATCACCTTTGATTCGTGCTTACAACCTGGAGAAAGCTTTAGATACCCCGGCTAAAATATATTATAAATTTGAAGGCAATAACACCTCCGGCAGTCATAAGCTGAACTCCGCCGCTGCTCAGGCATATTACGCAAAAAAACAAGGACTGACCAGTCTGACGACGGAGACCGGCGCTGGTCAATGGGGTACGGCCTTAGCGGAAGCTTGTTCCTTTTTTAAGATCCCGTTAACCGTCTATATGGTTAAATGTTCTTATGAACAGAAGCCGTTCCGCCGGTCGGTAATTCAAACCTTTGACGCAGATATTATTCCCAGCCCCAGCGCAACTACAAACGCTGGCCGCGCTATTCTGGAAAAAGATCCGGAAACCGGGGGTAGTCTCGGTTGCGCCATCTCCGAAGCGGTGGAAAAAGCCGTATCCACCGAAGGATGCCGTTATGTTCTGGGGTCAGTCCTGAATCAGGTTTTATTACACCAATCCGTTATCGGTTTGGAAACCAAAGCGGCCATGGAAATGCTGGATGAATATCCGGATATCATCATTGGTTGTGCCGGCGGAGGTTCCAGTTTAGGCGGTTTAATCGCCCCTTTTATCCGGGATAAATTGCTGGGGAAGGCTTCCCCGAGAATTATCGCCGTCGAACCGGCTTCCTGTCCTTCTTTGACGCGAGGCTGCTATGCCTATGATTTTTGTGACACCGGCAAGATAACCCCTCTGGCCAGAATGTACACTCTGGGCTGTGAATTTGTGCCTTCCCCTAACCATGCCGGAGGCTTACGCTATCATGGTATGGCGCCGATTCTGTCTAAACTCTACCATGATGGATACATGGAAGCGGTGGCGGTAGAACAGACTAAGGTGTTTGCGGCGGCTACTTTCTTTGCCAAGCACGAGACGATTCTACCGGCCCCGGAGTCCGCTCATGCCATTCGTACGGCGATCGATGAAGCCTTAAACTGTAAAGAAACCGGTGAAGTCAAAACTATTCTCTTCGGTCTTACCGGAACCGGTTACTTTGATATGACAGCCTATGATGCTTATATCAATGGAACAATGACTGATTACATTCCGACCGACGAGGATCTGCAGAAAGGTTTTAAGAAACTCCCGAAAATCCACGAGGTTAAGTAGCCGGTGAGTTTATAGGGAGTGAAATAAAGGTTTTAACTGATACGATGATGGCGATTGTCGGGGTTTTCGTTTCATTCTTCGGTAAGGAAGGGCTGCCGGGGTTTAAACGAATAACCCCGTTTTCTTTTTAAACTCATTATTCAGTACACTTTCTTTTAGGAAAGATTTTTTGGTACCTCAATTAATAAAGACTTATCCAACTCAGCCTGATCAACTCGTGAATTATAAGTGTCTATTAACCCGCGAAAGCCCTTGATTAATTGATTGCCATTAAAAGTAGCAAGTTCTTCAATGTTTTGTCCGACAAAAGACTCAATTGACTCCACAGCAATTTTACCTTTAGCTTTGTTGTCTGTATCATAACGGGAGCCGGAGAGTTGACGGTCAGGGACCAAGAGGAAGGCTCTATAACCTTCTTCCAAATTTTTTATACATTTATCAAAGACAGGTGGCATCGGTGCAACTGTAATATGAAACACTGTGCTTCCGACAAAAAAATCACCAGGTCTGCCTAGCTGGTCATCGGCAGTACTGTAAGACTCATTACTGATTTTCTCATTAGGGAACCGTAACTGTAGCTTGGCGCCAACCAAATGTTGAGCTACCGGCCCTTCCTTTCCGGTCTCTTTTGCGACTTCCAATATATCACTTACCAGTTGCCTTATGGTTTTTGATGGATCAAAGACAAAATGAATACGTTGTCGATTGTGATAATCACGAACCTTTTCGACTAAAAACAACTGAAGTTGTTCAAGAATTATTACACGTTCCTCTTCTGATACCTCTTTTATTCTACTTTTATTTAAGGCTTTCAGCATTTTTTTGATATCACCGGGGCCGCCTCTGTTCGTGCGCCCACCTTCTTTAGAGAAAGGCCTTGTTTCTCCAAATCGTTCCAGTATTCTGGCGACCGCTGCGCCGCTAGCGCCTTTAATTTGGGCACCTCCCGCCGCTAGATGAGAATTAATATCTAAAATAAAGTCATTTTTTAGTGAGTCTAGAACAACGAGAGCGGCGCAGATCGTTCCTTTGGCCACTCCCCCACTAGCTTTATGCACCGGAAGATGATCATACCAATCCTGAAATAGCTTGATTGTTTCTTCTAGAACAGGCAAAACCTACACCATCCTTTACTTGCATAATTGCAAAGGCTTATTTCTAATAATTTCGTTAACTATTGGATTAAGATAGTATTTGGCTATCCACTCAATAACGGGGACACACACCGCATCACCAAAACCAAACAGGGCTTGATTTGGAGGCACGGTGATCTTAAATTCATTAGCCCCCATTAACCGGGCGCATTCTTTGGGCGTTAAAAGTCGAACCTGATAACCACCTTTCCCGGCTTTGAATAGGATCTGTCGCCCACTACCACCTCGGGGAGTGCGTAAACAACCGGCGATCCCATCGGTACGAAGTTCGGCCATAGATTTACCTTTTCGAACGCGCCGAAAGACTGTTCCGAACGAATGATCCTTACCCCGGATCATTCGTTCGGCAATTTCACGGTGCTTTTCACTCATCTGGTTTAGCAAGTATTCAGAGCGTTCTTTGTTCCACCATCGCGGAGAGTCGTCCGGAAGGTCCTCCAGGATATCTTGAAGTGATGATTTGACGTTAGGAAGAGAAGGCAAATCACGAATATTCCATCGGATTTCCGGGTGCTCTAAAATAAAATCGCCTAAGGCTTTTGGACGAAGATCACTTTCATAGAAATGAAGTTGTTCTTTGACGCCCAAAACATTTAAACCATCAAGAACGCCTACAACAAAGAGACGCTGTCTGCTTTGAGGAACAAAATGTGAAGCGTCAATGATAAAAGCATCTACACTGTAACCAAGGCTATTTAAGGTGAGAAGGACTTCCCTGTAATCAGCGCCGCCATGAGAAGTCAAAAGACCTGTTACATTTTCCAGAAGGATAAGCGGCGGTTTTCGGACTCCCATTTCTTTTATTAGCCTAGCGAATCCCCAAAAGGCTGAAGAGTGCCGACCATTTAATCCCTTGCGAGCTCCCGCCAAAGACAGATCATTACACGGAAATGAGGCTGTAGCTAAAGTGACAAATGGAATGTCCTCGCCTTTTAAATTATGTATATCATCTAAGATGAAATGGTTATTAACGTCAGTAAAATGTCCTTCATACATCTTTTTCTTTTGGGCGTCAATATCATTAGCTAGGGCTATGAACCATCCTTGCTGTTCGAGACCCATCCGCATAAGTCCGATGCCGGCGAAGAACTCAGCGAAACTTTTATTTACTGCTTGAGTAGAGGGTTCCTGTTGAGAGTGGTTTTTTAATACTTCTATCGCCATCTGTACACATCCTTCCAGGTTTTTTCTTATATCACTTTCCCAGAAACGTAAAACTGTCCATCCCTTGGAGATTAGTTCTGAAGTAACGCGGCAATCACGCTCCATGTTACGACGGATTTTATTTAGCCAGTAGTCTTTAGTGGAGGTCTTTTGAAATTGGTCTTCGAGAGAGGATAGTTTCCGCTGTTTCCATTGTCTACCGTGCCAAAAATCTCCATCAATAAAAATAGCGATCTTTTTTGCAACAAAGACGACATCGGGTTTACCCAAAATATTGTCTGGACAGACTCTATACCGAAAACCCCTTGACCATAAAGTTTTCCTAAAAATAGTTTCCGGGGTGGTATCTTTCGATCCTACTTTATTCATGTAAAAGCCCTCCCAAACAGATATTCGCCGTTTATTTCGAAAATACCTGTATAAGGAGGTTTAAATCAGATAACAACCAAACACAAGTTCGCCTTTGCTTTAGTTTACCATAATTCTGGCCAAAAGCAAGGTTCTTAAAGGTTTATTGATGAATGTTTTAAGGTCTATTGCGATCTAAATAATATAAAAACAGCATGGTAATAGATTTTAGTTAGAAGGTGAAGAAATTAAAAAATCTATTACCATGTTAATCAGCTGGACTATAGTGATCATTGCTTTATTGTTTGTTATTTTTTAAAGGATGATCATCAAGTAAGTTATTTCGCCCCCGACGAAGGAAAAGAAGAATTTGAAAACGTTTAAAAATCCCGGCTCATTATTTGAATTCCACTTCTACCCTCTGCATTTCTACACCGGCGTCAATATTCCAGATCGTAATCGCATTTTCTTCGACGATGGCGATTGTTGGGGTTTTCGTATCATTCTTCGGTAAGGAAGGGCTGCCGGGGTTTAAACGAATAACCCCGTTTTCTTTTTTGATGCCGGGGAGGTGGGTATGGCCGGAGATGATTAGATTGTAATTAACGGTTGCTTTGGCCGGTAATTCGGTTTTATGGCCATGATGGACTAAAATCCGCCGGCGATCGGTGAAAAGATGGGCATAGGGCGACTCCAGCGGATGATCCAGTACCATTTGGTCGACTTCCGCATCACAGTTGCCCCGGACAAAGACAATTGGTTTTTTCAGGGCATTGAAGCGGGCACATAATTCATTAGGCTTATATTCATTGGGAAGGGGGTTCCGCGGTCCGTGATAAAGGAGATCCCCACAGTGGATTATTAAATCAGTATGGACTAAGTATTTACTGTAAGCTTTTTCCCAGGCGCTGACCGAGCCGTGAGTATCGCTGATCACTCCAATTTTCATTAAAAACACTCCTTCATATCTGCTCAGCTCATTCGATCTAAGTGTGTTGTCTTTATATTTAACTATCACGCCGCAATATATTGATTGCCTATTTCGCTGCCCCAAATCAAGTTGGTCTTAACCTTAACCTTAACGTTTCGTTGTTGTTTAGTATTTTCCTTTAGCAAAAAATACATAAAGCAGGTTACCAGATTGACTGAAACAAATAAAATACACTAAGGGTTGTACCTTTTGCTCCATCTATACCAGCAGGTAATTTCGATAAAGATGTCGAATATATCATAAAATTTAATTAATGTAACGGAATTATGCAATTCCTTAAATCTACATAGGAGGCGCCCATGATTACCGGAGAGCTAAAAAATAAAGTCGACCGTGTCTGGGAGATATTCTGGACTGGCGGTGTGACTAATCCTTTATCTGTCATAGAACAGATTACCTATCTTCTTTTTATCCGTGGTTTGGATGAAATTGAAGAAAAACGGCAAAAAGAAGCCAGTCTTTTAAGCTTTGAGCACAAACGAATTTTCCCTGAAGATAAGCAATACCTACGCTGGGGTGTTTTTAAAGATAAACCGGCGGAGGTGATGTATAAAATCGTCTCCGAGGAAGTCTTCACCTTTATCAAAACCTTGCATGCTGATAAGGATTCGGCGTACTCTAAGTATATGTCGGACGCTATCTTTATCATTCCCACCCCCCAAATGCTGGAGAAGATCGTGACCGGCCTTTCTGCTCTGCCCCTGGATGAGCGGGACACTAAGGGTGATCTTTATGAGTACCTGCTTTCTAAGATTAGCCAGTCCGGCACTAACGGGCAGTTTCGGACTCCCCGTCATATTATCAAGATGATGGTGGAGTTGATGCAACCTTCACCCCAGGATATCATCTGCGATCCGGCTGCCGGTTCCGCCGGTTTTCTGGTTAATGCCGGGGATTACTTACGGGAAAACCACAGCGATCTTTTTTATGTTCAGGATTTAAGGAATCATTTTAACAACACCATGTTTTATGGATACGATATGGATCGGACTATGCTCCGGATTGGGGCCATGAATATGATGCTTCACGGAGTAGATAATCCCAATATTGATTATAGAGATTCTCTTTCAGAACAGAATACCGATATCGGCAAATATACGTTGGTCATGACCAATCCACCGTTTAAAGGCTCTCTTGATTACAACGCCGTTTCAAAAGACCTTCTACAACTAACTAAAACCAAAAAGACCGAGCTTCTATTTCTCACTCTCTTTCTACGTATCCTTAAAACCGGCGGACGCTGCGCCTCGATTGTCCCCGACGGGGTCCTTTTTGGAAGCTCCAAAGCGCATGTGGCGCTTAGAAAAGAGATCATAGAAAAACACAAACTGGAAGCGATTGTCTCCATGCCCGGCGGTGTTTTCAAACCTTACGCCGGCGTCTCCACCGCGATTATCATCTTTACCAAAACCGGCGCCGGCGGCACGGACCGGGTCTGGTTTTATGATATGAAAGCCGACGGTTATTCATTGGATGATAAGCGTAACGAGATCGAAGAAAATGATATTCCAGATATTATTACCCGCTTTAA
The DNA here is from genome assembly GCA_002409975.1 of Firmicutes bacterium UBA5388. Lineage (GTDB taxonomy): Bacteria > Bacillota > UBA4882 > UBA10575 > UBA10575 > UBA5388. Next base: position 82,712 of record DHOO01000035.1, on the reverse strand, counting down.
GAACCTCAAAGACGAAGAAACAAGGAAACGAACAGAGCAGTCTTTCTTGGTCCCGAAGGATGAGATTGTAACCAACAGGTATGATCTGTCGATTAACAGGTATAAAGAGATCGAATACGAAGAAGTGGAGTATGAGAAGCCGCAGGTGATCTTGGAGAGGCTCAAGGAGTTGGAAGCGGAGATTGGGAAGGAATTAGATGAGTTGGAGAAGATGGTGGGATGAAGAGAATAGCGATAGAAGAGATTGCTCAGGTTAATCCCAAAATTGAATACTCGTCGAAAAAAGATAATATGCCTGTAACTTTTCTTCCCATGGATGCAGTTTCTGAAAAGGGAGTATTAAATTATCAAAAAGAACGTATTTTAGCTGATGTTGTTAAGGGTTATACTTATTTTCAAGAAGGAGATGTTTTACTTGCAAAGATAACTCCTTGTATGGAAAATGGAAAAGCGGTTCATGCATGTAATTTAAAATATCAAATTGGATTTGGTTCGACAGAATTTCACGTTCTAAGAGCTGGAGAAAAGGTTGATAGTTGCTATTTATTTTATATGATATGGAACCCTATTTTTCGTAAAATTGCAGAAAAAAACATGACAGGTACTGCGGGACAAAAAAGAGTACCTGTTGATTTTCTTAAAAAATATAAAATCCCCCTCCCCCCTCTTACTGAACAAAAACGTATTGCGGCGATTCTGGACAAGGCGGATGCGGTAAGGAAGAAGCGGCAAAAGTCGATCAGGCTTTTGGATGAGTTTCTGCAGAGCGTTTTTTTGGAGATGTTTGGGGATCCGGTGAAGAATGAGAAGGGGTGGGAAGCTAAATCTTTAGAGGAGTTATCAAGTATTATATCTGGTGTTACAAAGGGCCGGAAATTAGTTGGTAACGAGATTATTACTTTACCATATTTACGTGTTGCAAATGTGCAGGATGGGTATATTGATATAAAGGACATTAAAACCATTGAAGTATACGCATATGAACAAAGTAAATATCAGTTAATAGATGGTGATTTGCTTCTAACCGAAGGAGGAGATCCAGACAAATTAGGTCGTGGGTCAGTTTGGCATAATGAAATACAAAATTGTATTCATCAAAACCATATTTTTCGAGTTAGGACAAATAAGAAAATATTAAATCCAGAATACTTATCTAAATTAATAGGGAGTTTATATGGGAAGAATTATTTCTTGCGTTCGGCAAAACAAACAACTGGTATAGCTACAATAAACTCTAGGCAATTAAAATGTTTTCCAGTTCTTCTTCCCCCGCTCTCCCTCCAAAACCAATTTGCCCGCATTGTCGAAGAAACCGAACAGCAAAGACAGCTTTTCGAAAAAAGTCTTACGGAGATGGATAATTACTTTAACAGCCTGATGCAGAAGGCTTTCAGAGGTGAGCTCTAGCCATAGAGTGTTAAAAGTTGAAAGGAAGGGCCGGTTATGACTTCCAACTTTGCATTTCTAGAAAAGAATCCCAGTTTTAAGAGCTTTAGTGGCTCTTGTCTGGAGGCAGAGAAGACGATTGCCACCAGTCCTTCAGCAACGGCGATTTTAGCGCGGCGCGCGTTGGAGTTGGCGGTGCGGTGGGTGTATAGTTGTGATGGGTATCTGAAAGTCCCTTATCAGGACAACCTCTCCAGTTTGATCCATAACCGGAGCTTTCGGGATATCTTGGCCCCAAAACTTTTTCCTTTGCTCAAATATATTGTCACCCTCGGGAATCAGGCTGCCCATACCGGTAAAGGGATCCGCAGGGCGGACGCGGTCTTGTCTTTGTATAATCTCCATCAGTTTGTCTCGTGGGTGGATTACTGTTACTCCAGAGATCATACGGAGACGAAGTTTGATGAGGCGCTGTTGCCAACCGGTGAGGAACGGAAGATTGACCAAAAGGACTTGGAGGAACTCTATCATCAGCTGGGCGCTACTGATCAGAAGTTAAAAGATATCATCTCTGAGAATGAAAAGTTACGGGAAGAACTGCGTCAAGCCCGGGAAGAGCATACGAGGGAGACAGTGTTTAAGGTAGATGAGATCAGCGAGTTTGAGACGAGAAAACGCTATATTGATCTCGACCTTCGGGATGCGGGTTGGAAGTTTGGGGAGGATTGTATTGAGGAGTATCCGGTCACCGGGATGCCTTACGGAACCGGAGAAGGAGCCGCTGATTATGTCCTGCTCGGGAAAAACGGCAAGCCTCTGGCGGTGGTGGAAGCGAAACGCACCAGCAAGGACCCAAAAATCGGGCAGCAGCAGGCGAAGCTCTATGCGGATTGCCTGGAGCGGATGTTTGGCCAGAGACCGGTGCTTTTCTGCACCAACGGGTTTGAGACTTATTTCTGGGATGACAGCTCCTATCCTCAGCGGCAAGTTTCAGGGTTTTACGCCCAAGAAGAATTGCAGTTGCTGATTAACCGGCGGACCAGCCGCGCCCCTCTGAAGAATATAAGGATCAGTGAGGCAATTACCAATCGTTATTACCAGAAAGAAGCGATCAAGGCGATCTGTGAATCTTTTTCCGCCGGCGACCGGAAGGCTCTGTTGGTGATGGCGACCGGTAGCGGGAAGACGCGGGTGGCGATCTCACTGATTGACGTCTTGACACGGCATGAATGGGTTAAAAACGTCTTATTTCTGGCGGACCGGACCGCTCTGGTCAGACAGGCGAAGAATGCTTTCAATTTTCACCTTCCAAATCTGTCCCTCTGTAACCTGTTGGAGAGTAAAGATAATCCCGAGAGCCGGGTGGTCTTTTCCACCTATCCCACGATGATGAACGCCATCGATGAGACAAAGGCCAAGGATGGGATGAGGCTTTTTACCGTTGGGCATTTTGACTTGATTATTATCGACGAATCACACCGGAGTATCTACCAGAAATACCAGGCGATCTTTGACTATTTTGACGCTTTACTGGTGGGGCTGACCGCCACGCCCAAGGCGGATCTTGACAAGAATACTTACCGCGTTTTTGAATTGGAGGATAATGTGCCTACATATGCCTATGAACTGGAACGGGCGGTCAAAGATCAATACCTTGTTTACTTTGATCTAGTTGAAACCCAATTAAAATTCTTGGAAGAAGGGATTCACTACGACGAGCTGAATGAGGAAGAACAGGCCCTGTATGAGGAGACCTTTGACGATGAGATGCCGGATTTCATCTCCAGTCAGGCTCTGAACTCTTGGCTTTTTAATAAGGATACAGTCGATAAAGTCCTGGCCACGTTGATGGAAAAAGGAATTAAGGTGGAGGGTGGTGATAAGCTGGGGAAGACCATTATCTTCGCCAAGAATCATCGGCACGCTGAGTTTATTGTGGAACGCTTTAATGCGCTTTATCCCGAGTATCACGGTAATTTTGCCCGGGTAATCGATCATTACGTAAACTATGCGCAGAGTCTCCTGGATACTTTCGCTGGTCCCCTAAACTTACCGCAGATCGCTGTCTCTGTGGATATGCTTGATACCGGGGTTGATATCCCCGAAGTTGTCAACCTGGTTTTCTTCAAAAAGGTTATGTCCAAAGCGAAGTTTTGGCAGATGATTGGGCGGGGAACCCGTCTTTGTCCGGACTTATTTGGTGTGGGGTTACCCAAGGAGAGGTTTTTGATCTTTGATTTCTGCGGTAATTTTGAGTTTTTCCGACTCAAGATCAAAGGGAAAGAAACACAGGTGGCGCCCAGTATTACTGAGCGGATCTTTAATATAAAACTGGAACTGATTAGGAAACTTGAGCGGTTCGCTTACCAACAAGAACCCCATATTTCTTATAGAAACCGGCTGGTGGAGGAGATGATCGGGGAGATTAGCCGCTTAAACAGGCGCCATTTTGTGGTGAAGCGGCATCTGAAACAGGTGGAAAAGTATAGCGTCAAAGCAGCTTGGGAACACCTGGGCGACCTGGATCTTAATGAAATTAAAGAGCATCTTACCCCGTTGATCATACCTAGCGACGATGATGAGCCGGCTAAACGTTTTGACCATCTTATCTTCACTATTGAACTTGGTGAACTGCTCGGGAAAAATGTTAACTATCACAAGGAACAGGTGGTTAAGACCGCTTACCAGCTATCCAAATTAGGAACTATTCCGCAGGTATTAGCGAAACAGGAGCTGATTGAGAGAGTTAGAACCAATGAATTTTGGCATTTCGCCGAGATCTCCGATTATGAAATGGTGCGGAAAGAATTACGGGAGTTAATCAAGTTTATTGCTCAAGAAGCCCACGCCATCTATTATACGGATTTTAGCGATGAAATAATAACGACCCAGGAGTGTCCAGGCGAGTTTCGGGTGGAGGATCTTCAGGATTATAAGAAAAAAGTCAACCAGTATATCCGAGAACATCAGGACCATATGGCGATCTATAAGCTAAAACATAATAAACCTTTGGATAAAAAAGACTTTATGGAATTGGAGAAGATTCTATGGGGAGAAGTGGGAACCAAGGATGATTATTTTAAGGAGTTTGGAGATACTCCTTTAAGCATCTTGGTTCGTAGTATTGTCGGGTTGGATCAGATGGCCGCCAATGAGGCGTTTTCGGAGTTTTTAAACGACCAAAACCTAGATAGCAAACAGAGTCGGTTTGTGAAAACCATCGTCGATTATGTGGTGAAAAACGGGATTATGGAGCGTCGGGCTTTACAGGAAGAGCCTTTTGAGTCGATCGGCAGTATTGTTGATCTTTTCCCGACGGAGACGGCAATAAAGATTGTCAGTATTATTGACAGCATCAAGAAGAACGCCACGGAGGTAGGGGCGTGAGACTCGGTTAGTTGGAAAGTCCTTGTAAGGTTGATAAAAATTTTTAGATTTCGCCCCCTTATTAGTTGGGCTTTTATTTAGTATCCACTTTATAGAAAATATTCCCGGTTTGACTTTTGCGGAAAGGGTACGAAATTATAAAGTTTTGTTTTAAGAGAGTCATGATTTAGAAAGGATAGATCTGGAACGGTTTAAATACTTAGTTATATTAAAAAACTTAGTGAAAAGGAGTTGAGGAGAATGAAACAGCAGACATTGATGCTAGGAACCGCTAAGGTTGATATCACCCCTCCTTTAGGCGCAGAGATGGGCGGTTTTGTAGCGCGTCAGGGAACAGTTAGCGGTGTTCATGATCGGCTAACTGCGTATGTTCTAGTCTTTTGTGACGGAGATGAAAAGCTGGCTTTGGTGATGACGGATCTGATTGGAGTCGATGCTGCTCTTATCTCTGAGGTGCGACAGGCAGCGGCCAAGTTGACCGAGATTCCGGGGGAGCGGATTATTATTGGCGCCATTCATACTCATGCCGGTCCGGCAGTGTTGCGCGGGGGTTTTTTAGGGAAACCAGATGAATCTTATCTTTCCTTTTTGGTTCAAAGTCTGGCGGGTGCGATCTATCAAGCAGACAAACAACAAGAACCAGTAAAAGCCTTTTACGGACGAAGCGAATGTCCATTGGTGGGGAAAAACCGTCGTCAATTAGGAGGACCGACAGATCCTGAGGTATCGGTTCTCTGCTTCAAGGGGGAGATGGGGACAAAGGCAATATTGGTTAATTATGCGTGTCACCCGGTGGTTCTCGGACCGGATAACCTGCTGGTTTCAGCTGATTATCCCTATTATCTCCGGGAAACTCTTTCCTCTCTGTACCCTGGAGCGTTAGTGGTTTTTGCGAACGGGGCGGCCGGTAATATTAACACCGGACATCAGGCTAGGGCTAGTATTAACGGGACTTCAGGGAATAAACGAACCTTTGCTGAAGCTCAAAGGTTGGGACGAATTCTGGCTGGGGAGGTAATGAAGGCGGTGGAGACAGCCAGCGAGGCGCTCGCTCCTTTTCTAAAAGTCGATAGCAGAATGATTACCCTTTCGGTGGAGAAGATTCCTTCACCAGAGGAATACGCCAAGATGAAATTAGATTGGGATAAAAAATACCAGGAGCTGAAGAAGACAGGAGGGAGTTACGGAGAAACGCAAGAAGCTCTACTCATGGCGGAATGGGCTGAAGCAATGAAAACCCGGTCGGAAAGACACGGGTTGAAAACAGAAATTCCTCTTGAGCTTACTGTCTTTTCCATTGGTGATTGTGAATTTTATACTTTGCCTGGAGAATTTTTCTTTGAGTTCGGGTTGATGTTGAAGCAGGCTAGAAAGGGTAAATCGCTCTTTATTCTGGGTTACACCAATGGTTGTATCGGTTATGTCGCACCAGAACCAGCCTACGACGAGGGAGGATATGAGCTTACAGACTCTTACCGGTATTACGGTCTTCCTACCGGACTGCAAAGGGGTAGCGGGGAAAAGGTTGTTCAATCATTACTGGCTTTACGGAGATTGTAATAAAAGATAACAAAAATGTGACCAAAATAGAGGAATAATAATGCGGATGTAGAATATATTTCATTAGTGGTATAAGTGAAAGATATTTTTCATGAGTTGGGAGTTTTTTGAATGGATAAAAGGCCGGATTTTCTAGGGGGTATTAAAGCAAAATTTTCCGATATGACTCCAGGACAGCAGGTCATTGCCAAATATATAATAGATAATTTGGCGGATACGGCTTTTATGACCATTCAAGATTTGGCGGCGGGCTGTGGTGTTAGTGAAGCGAGTATCGTAAGGTTTGCCAGATTGTTGGGGTTTAATGGTTTTCCTGACATGAAATTGGAGATTCAGGAAGCCTTCAGAACTCGGGTTAACTTAGTTACCAAGCTTGGTAAAAAGCTGGAGAAATTACATGGAGAGAAGCCTTTAATCCAGAACATCATTGAAAATGAATTACAGCAGTTAAACAAACTCTTGCTTGAACCGATGGATGAGACCTTCCGCCAGTGCGTCAAGGAAATTGCTGCTGTTAATCACCTCATTATTTACGGTGAGGGTTCATCCGCTTCTTTAACGGTTCTTTTGGAATTCCGCTTGCGACGGTTTAAATATTCTATTTTACGCATCAATGAAAATGGGAAGGACTTCTTTGAAAAGGTGGTGCACTTTCCTAAGGAGGCCGTGGCCATTGCTTATGGATTGGGAAGACCGTCGGAGGAGCTAGTTATTTTCCTGCAACAAGCCAGGAAGAATAATTGTCGCTCCATCTTAATCTCAGATAGCCACATCTCCTCGATTACTCGACTGGCGGATTATGTTTTATCCGCTAACCGAGGGTCGCTCGGAATATTTCATTCCATCAGTGTCCCGACGATTATCTCTGAAGCTCTAATTATGGGTGTTGCCCTGGAACGCCGAGAAGAGGTTTTGCAGTCTCTGTCGGAACTGGAAGCGTTAAGAAGCAAATATGGCTATCCTAAGCTGGCTGGTCTGGAGAGAGAACCAACAGAAGATGATGAAATTTAATCCGGTTCCTGAGTAGTGCGGCGCCTTAGGAGTGACTGTATTAATCCTTTACTAACTTAAAGATATTTTTTTTACTCTCCCTGGAAAAATATTTTTCATAGTTACCTTAAAGAGAAGAAAATATTACATTAACAAACTTTATTTACCAGCTTTTAAGAAATGGGGAATCGCAGTGAATATAAAACCGCAACTTGCAACCTCCACCCGTCCTAGTGGCGGCAATTTTGCTGAAGCTGTAGAATTTGCCCAAGTCCATGGTTTTCAAGGGATTGATTGGAACTTGGATTGTTCTCGCCTCCCAGCATCGACTGCAGCCAGAAGTTTATTTTATGAGCAAGCTTTAGGATCGGGACTGGTTTCCCGCTTTCATGCTCCGTGTCAGGATGTTGAGATTGGCCATAAGAATAAAATGTTTTCGGATACTGCTGTGGAGTATCTGAAGATGTATATTGAGTTCTTAAAAGATTTTCCTCAAGCTTACCTGACGCTACATATTGGTTCGCGTAGTATTCCGGAGGATGAATTGTCTTGGGACAATGCCGTTGGTAATCTGACTAAATTAGTGGATTTTGGTGGAGAACGCGGGGTAACCGTCTGCCTTGAGAATTTAAAAAGAGGGTGGACCAGTGAACCGGAGAAAATGGCGTCGTTAGTGGAAAAGAGCGGAGCTATGGTTACGCTTGATACCGGGCATGCTCGTGGTAGTCGTAGAATACTTGATGGTTTGGATACCTTGGAAAGTTTTATCCAACCGTTCTCCCAGAGGATTAGAAATATTCATCTATATGAGATTGAAACAGCTGATGGTAGGCATCACGAGCCGGAAAATTTGGATAATCTCCGGACTGTTCTCAATTGGGCTTTATCTTCCGGGATTAACTGGTGGGTAATTGAACTTACTAGCTATGATCAGATGCTGCGCTGTAAGAAACTGTTAGACCGGGAATTTTCGCCCGTCACAAGTTAGGAGGTGATGTTTGGAGTCTTATATCCTATGCTGCTATTCAGTTCTACCGGTAAATAACACAAAGTATTTAAAGGAGGATGTTCTATGAAAACAAGAAGGAATTTTCTATTGGTTTGTATTGGAGTATTGCTGATCGGTCTTTTTTTCACACTTGAAACCTTAGCCGCAGGTAAAGTGGTTATTTATTCCCCGGCGCCAAAGTCGACATCAGATACGATTACAGAGATGTGGAACAAAAAATATCCTGATATTCAGATCGAGATTATTAGCGCCGGCACAGGCGAACTGGCTACGAGAATCAAAACGGAAAGGTATAATCCTAGAGCTGATGTGCTGCTGACCGGTGGTCAGGAGACGCTCGATACGATGCTGGATCTCTTCCAACCATATAAGTGCGCCAATGACTCTGCTTTCAAAAAAGAATTCAAACATCCCGAATACTATTATTATGCCTTTTCTTTACCGCTTCAGGTCTTCATTATTAACACGAAATTAGTCTCAGAGGCAGAAGCGCCGAAAACATGGACCGAACTGGGGGACCCAAAATGGAAAGGGAAAATAATTATGGCCAATCCGGCAGTCTCCGGCTCGGCTTATGCGCAACTTGGAATTATGCTACAGCTTCATGGCTGGGATCTGGTGAAAAAGGTAGTGGCCAACGCCAACATTACTTCTTCTTCCAAGCTTGCCTACCAGAACGTGGCTAATGGAGAATACGCCATCGGCCTAACAGGTGAGGCTAATGTTTTCAACCTAATGCAGGCTGGGTTTCCGGTAAAACCGATCTATCCCAAAGATGGCACAGCTTTGCGCTTTGATACGGTTTCGATCATCAAGAACGGTCCAAATCCGGAGAATGCCAAAAGATTCATTGACTTTGTTACCAGCAAGGAAGTTTATACAGCCATCGCTCAAGAGGAAAGCAGAAGAATGGGGCGGAGTGATATTCCGGTCAAAAGTGGTTTAATACCCACTGATGAGATTACGTTCATGGAATATGATAACGAAGAGGCAAGTAACAACAAGAAGCAAATTCTAGAGAAGTTTGATGAGGTATTTGCCAACAAATAATTAGTGATGGTGGCAAAGGTAAGTGATAAAAATCAAGAAATATCTTACATAATAAGTGATTACTCGGGTGTGAAGCAGGGGACTTCCTCTTCACACCCGCCCGCGGATCAAAGATTTTAGTTGGGAGGTTGGTTTAGTGGTAAACCTGAGTGTTAAGAATTTAACTAAAGAATTTACCAGCGAAACCCGGGCGGTAGACAGTATTAACTTTTCCGTGCCGGCAGGTTCTCTCTTTACTCTTTTAGGTCCCAGTGGTTGCGGTAAAACTACAACTTTACGGATGATCGCCGGTTTGGAATCACCAACTGCGGGCCAGATTTTATTTGACGATGAAGATTATACTAATTTTCCACCGCACCGGAGAGAGATTGGAATGGTCTTTCAAAGTTATGCCCTGTTTCCGCACATGACAGTCTTTGAGAATGTCGCTTACGGATTGAGGGTTAGAAAGACGAAAAACGCAGAGATTAGGGAGCGGGTGACACGGGTAATGGAAATGGTCGGACTGGCCCATACCCAAGAGCGAAAACCTTCTCAACTTAGTGGTGGGCAACAACAGCGGATAGCTCTAGCAAGAGCCTTGGTATATGACCCCAAGATCCTTTTGTTGGACGAACCACTAAGCAATCTTGATGCCAAACTTCGTGTTTATATGAGGGAAGAGATTAGAAAGATTCAGAAAAAGGCTGGGATTACTACTATCTATGTGACCCATGATCAGGAAGAAGCTTTGAGTATTTCGGACTTGATTGCCGTAATGCACAGTGGAAAGATATCACAGCTAGGTAAGGCTCATGATGTATATGAGAAACCAAACTCCGTCCCGGTGGCTGATTTTATTGGAAAGGCTAATTTCCTGGAGGTGACTGTCCTCGGGACAGAAGATGGCAGGCATCAAGTTAAGGGGGGCGGAGAATACCGCCTTGGAGTTAAGTTCAGCGGAGGAGAAGCTACTGCCTTTACTCCTGAAGAACGGGCTCTTTTATTTTTCCGGCCTGAGAAGGCTGCCCTTTCTAAAGAGGAGATTCCTGGGAAAAGTCTGGTTTGCAAAGTTACTAACCTCCTCTATCTCGGCGAGACAGTGCGATATACCGTCAGGCTTTCTACTGGGGAAGAGGCTTTTATTTCTATGAATAGAAGACTTGAGGGGATTGAGGAAGGAGCTTCGGCTTATCTCCTTCTCGAACCGGGTGATGGCATTCTTTTCCCGTATTCGCAAAAGGCTTTGCTGAAGAGGGGGAATTGAAGATGAAGATCACAAGACAACTGGAGCCGAAGATTAACCGGAAAAAGCGTCTTCAACTGAAAGATGTGGATTTTACACCTATTATTGTTGTGGCCCTCGTTTTTTTGGTGTTAGTGCTTTTTTTAATTTATCCGATCGGGAAAATGCTTGTGATGAGCTTTATTGAACAAGACGAAGCATTTGCCATACAGAACCTTACTTTTAAAAATTTCTCCCGGTTTTTTACTTCTAAATTGTATATTAACGCTATGCTTAACTCCCTCAAAGTAAGTTTTTCGGCAGTCTTTTTTGCCATTCTTCTCGGACTTCCTTTGGCTTATATCATGAGTAGAATTGACATTCCAGGGAAGACGCTCTTTACTTCCCTAGCCATTTTGCCGTTGATTTTACCCCCCTTTGTCGGCTCGTATTCCTGGATTCTGTTGTTAGGGAAGAATGGCTTTATTACTTATGTCCTAAACAAATTATTTGGCATCACTCTTCCCAGTATTTATGGATTTCACGGTATCACCGTTGCCATGACGATGAGTTACTATCCATATATCTTTCTGATGGTTCAGGGCGCCCTGTCTATTGCCGATCCTTATTTGGAGGAGAGCGCTGATGTGATGGGGGCGGGGTTTTTACGGAAATTACGCACTATCACTCTGCCTTTGGTGCTTCCTGCTATTGGGGCCGGCGCTTTGACTGTTTTCATGAGAGCCATTGGTAATTTTGGAGTTCCAGCTATTCTGGGTGGCGAGTATTATGTCTTACCGACGCTAATTTTCTTTCAGATTGCAGGCTTTTTCAATATCAATGCCGCCAGCGCCATCAGTCTGGTTAGTGTTTTGTTTTCCGTGGGCGCGCTCTTGCTGATGAAGTATATCACTTCCCGACAGAGCGCAGTAACTCTGACCACTACTACTCGAGCGGTTAAACAGATTACCAATCCTGTGGCCAAAGCCTTTGGCTTGGTGTATACGATCGTTTTAATTGTCTGCTCGCTGGCGCCCCATCTTACGGTGGTAGTGGCCGCTTTTTCAGAAATTTGGGCCGGCACCCCTTGGCCAACCAAGTTCTCGACGGCTAATTTTATCAAAGTCTTCGCTCATACCTTAAGTCCGCTTAAGAACAGTCTGACCCTGTCAATTGCGGCTACGCTATTGGCGGTTTTTATGGGTTCTTTAATCGCCTATGTTACCGTGAAAAAGAAGTTTAAGGGCAGATGGCTGATTGATGTCACGGTAATGTTACCCTTTATTCTTCCCGGGATCGTAGTGGGTGTGGCGATTCTAGCCGCTTTTATTAAACCCCCTTTATACTTTGCGGGAACCGGCTTTATTCTCGTCATTGCCTATTTTATCCGCAGAATGCCTTATGTTTTTCGATCGGCGGTTGGCTCTTTGCAGGGAATGGATCCTGTACTGGAGCAAGCCTCAACGATTATGGGGGCGAAGTGGTCAACTACCTTTCGTCGAATTACCTTACCACTGATTGCTCCCGGGATCGTAGCTTCCGGTTTAATCACTTTTACCACTCTGATTGGGGAATTGAGCACCACTATGATCTTGTATTCAGCACAATGGAAGACGGCCACGGTAGCTATTTATGAATACTTGTTAGAAGATTTGATGGGGCCGGCTTGCGCCATAGGTACCATCATTACTCTGGTTGTGCTTGTGGGTATTACGATCGCCAACAAACTGCTGGGTGAAAAAGTCGCTGGCATGTTCCGGGCAGGCTGAAATTATGCTTCGAAAACTGCTTCGGTGTTTATCTCCCAGAATATTTTTGTGGAAAAGATTTTGATTTCTTAAGGTATTAGTAATCTTAATACGAAATTGTGCAATTTTGAACCAGGGCCAAGCGGAGGTCGATGTCGACGACTACCGGGATAGTTGGCAATGGTTTTACAAAAACCTAATTATTTATTAAATATTTTTTATTAATAAGGAGGGTTTTTAAATTATTCATAGAATACTTATTTAAACTAAAAAATTAAGTTAAAAAATGATAACTTATTTATATAACAATAGTAAAGAGAACGTTTTAGGCACAAATGTTTACCAACTTAGAACATTTAGAGGAGAGAAAGTAGTGAATAAAGTAACGGTCTTGAAGAATGGGATTGTGCTTACACCTATTAGAGAGATTCACGACGGTGTTGTTCTCATTGAAGGGGAAAAGATAAAAACCCTGGGTACTAGGGCTCGGGTTAAGATACCAGCGGAAGCAGAGATTATAGATGTTAACGGGGCATATATCAGCCCGGGTTTTATTGATTTACATCTACATGGGGCCTGGGGCGGAGATGTTATTACGGGCTCGGAACAAGACCTGTTAACAATGTCTGAAGGTCTAGTCAGAGGGGGAGCGACTGCCTTTCTCCCGACTACCTTATCGGGACCATTAAAACAGATTACCAAAGCAGTTGAATGTATTCAGGGGACAATGAAGAAAGAACTTCCCGGAGCAAAAATTCTCGGCGCTCATCTTGAAGGACCTTATTTTAATATGAGCCAAAAGGGGGCCCAGAATCCAGCATATATTATTAGGCCACAACCCGAAGACTATTTACCGTTGCTCGATACATATTCATGCATTAAACGAGTGTCGGCAGCACCGGAGCTTCCGGGCGCTCTTGAATTGGGACAGGAGCTTAAACATCGTCAGATTGTGGCTTCGATCGCTCATTCAGATGCCACCTATCAAGAGATACTGACGGCTATTGAAAATGGCTATACGCATGTCACCCATATTTATTCGGGTATGTCCGGGGTACGAAGGGTTTCTGCCTATCGAGTGACGGGGGTTATTGAGTCTGTTTTACTTCTTAATGAATTAACGACAGAAATGATCGCTGATGGTCACCATCTTCCTCCCAGTCTGATGCGGTTAGTTTTGAAGACTAAAGGCTTAGATAAAGTTTGTCTTGTTACCGATTCAATGGCTGCCGCTGGTTTGGGGCCTGGGCAGTATGACTTGGGTGGCTTAAAGGTAATTGTGGAATCGGATATTCCTGAAGCTTTCGAGATCCCGACCGAGGAACGGAACTATGTCGCTAAGTTAACCGATCGGAGCGCCTTTGCTAGTAGCGTAGCGACTATGGATCAACTTGTGCGTAATATGGTGAAATATGTTGGCTTAAATATAGCGGATGCGATCAAATTAGTTACGATTAATCCTGCTAGAATGCAGTGTCTGGAGAAAGAAATTGGAGTTTTGGCGGAAGGAATGAAAGCGGATGTCACTGTTTTTGATCAAGAGATCAATATAAAGATGACAATGGTTGATGGCAAGATAAAGTTTAAAGCTTAAATTAAATTTTCATCCTTTCTTTGCCCCAGCTTGCTGGGGTGGGTGTGATTATACAATGTATTTGTAGCTATGGAATTGAGGCATAAATAGGGTTTCCTGTTTCTGCTATATCAGAACTATGCAAAATTAATTAAAGAAGGAAGGGTAGCTGTTATGAACACAAATAAGCCGAACAAGGAATTATCTATGGAACACTTGCAGGTCAGGGTCTATGACAACCGGAAAGAGATGGGGTTTGCCGCTGGTAAGGCGGTAGCATCACGTATCAGAGAACTCTTACAGATGCAAGAGTTGGTGACGATGATTTTTGCCGCCGCTCCTTCTCAGAATGAGTTTCTTCAGACTTTAGTAAGTGAACCGGGTATCGATTGGAAAAAGGTAATTGCTTTGCATATGGATGAGTATATTGGGCTTCCTGAGAATTCACCGCAACATTTCCGGAACTATCTTGAGGAGCACATTATTAACCTTGTGCATCCGGGAGAGGTTCATTTTTTAAATGGTAATGCGGAGTCTATTGCGGATGAATGTCGACGGTATTCGGAATTGCTAGTGGATAACCCGGTGGATATTGTGTGTTGTGGCATAGGGGAAAATGGGCATCTGGCTTTTAATGATCCGCCAGTAGCTGACTTTCTGGATCCGCAAATTGTTAAGGTAGTGGAATTGGAGAAAATCTGCAGGCAACAGCAAGTTAATGACGGTTGTTTTCCTAGTTTGGACCATGTTCCGACGCACGCTTTGTCTTTAACTATTCCCGCCTTGCTTTCCGGCAGATATATTTATTGCATGGTTCCGGGTTCGGCGAAAGCAGCGGCGGTGCGCGATACTCTGTTCGGTCCAATTACTACTTCTTGTCCTGCTTCTATACTGAGGAGACACTTTAGAGTAGTACTTTATCTGGATACAGATTCAGCTGCCCAGTTATAGGAGTTTAAATTGTCTTTAGGCTGATAAAAATTAACTGATATGGAGTGATTAAGATGTCGAGGACCAGTAAATTCTATTATGAGACTATTGCTGAGGTGTTAAAAGAAATAGAAGAAAAAGAGCAAGAATCCTTCGATAAGGCTGCTGCTATTTTAGCTAAAGCGGTTTCTGAAGACAAATTAATTAACGTAATCGGACCTGGTGGTCATTCCAATTTAGCAGCTGAGGAAGTTTTATGGCGAGCGGGTGGACTGGCGCCGGTGAACCCAATATTAGACCCGGGAACAATCCTGATGTTTGGCGCCAAACGTTCCAACTATATTGAAAGGGCCCCCGGGTATGCCCAGGCCGTGTTAGACTCCTACGATGTAAATAAAGGTGATGTGTTGGTGATTGTCAATGCCTATGGAATAAACTCGATGACCATCGACTGTGCTTTAGAGTGCAAAAAACGGGGAGTAACATCGATCGGTATTACCTCCACTTCCTTTGCGAAGCATGTGCCGAAGGGAACTCCTTCAAGGCATCCCAGCGGACAGAACCTTTACGAATTGGTTGATGTCTTTATTAATAATTATTTGCCGCTGGGAGATGCAGTGGTAGAGGTGGAAGGTATTGCGCAAAAGATGGGACCGACCTCAACATATTGCAATGCCTTTGCTATTAACCTCTTAATGATCAGGACGGCAGAAAAACTGCATGAGATGGGGATTACGCCACCCGTGTGGACCAGCGCCAATCTGCCGGATGGCGATAAATTAAACAAGCAGTATGAAGAGAAATATTTCCCAAGAGTAAAACATCTACGCTAACGATTTACGACAACATCTATCATGTGGCACTGAGCGAAAATCAACAAGAAAAGAGGGCTAGAGCATTAAATGCAGATTTTTGATGCGAATGTATTTTTCGGTTTCTGGTCGCAACGACGACTCCAGGCCGACTTGAGTAGTATTAAAGATGTAACGGCCAAACACGGGGTAACCCGGATGTTACTCTGTTCTCTACGGGGGATATACGCCGATTTTTCTAGTGGTAATAAAGAGACGATTGAAGTTTGCCAAAAAGAGGCGAATATGATCCCGGTCGCCACCTTAAATCCCCATAGATACCTAGGGGCCTCCGCGGAGATTGACGCCATGCTTGCTTCTGGCGTCCGGGCTTTTCGGTTCTTTCCCGAGTATCAACATTGGCCTTATAATTTTGCCCCGTTTCACCGAATATTACAACAGTTAAACGGTACCGGATCGCTGGTTATAATACCAGCTAGAGTGGGTGGTCACCATAATAATGGGGTGATTACGGAAATCGCGGACTTGGCTGGGCGATACAATAGAATTAATTTTCTGATTACCGGTATTTACTACGGAAATCTGGCCGAAGCCATAGTAGTCGGGCAGGATTCTGCTAATATCTATTTTGAGACCCATCTCGTTAATTCTCCGGACGGGATCGAAGTCTGTACGGCGGAGATTGGAGCCGAACGATTGGTATATGGTTCACAGACACCATTTAATTACATCACTTCTTCTTTATCCATGGTTACTGGAGCAACCATCAGTGAGGCGGATCAAGAGCAGATCCTGTCTAAAAATATAATGAGGATTTTGGGGGTGGCATCTTGAAACTGATTGATGTGCATACACATTTGGGTAATTGGATGTTTCCCGTCCATAATCTGACGGTTCAAGATTTTCTGAGAACCATGGAACAAAATAGGATAGAAAAAAGTGTCATCTCTTCTGGTCCAGCTATTTTATACGATTTCCGGGAAGGAAATGAGGAATTAGCTGAAGATTTGCAAGGGGTTGCGGAATTATGGGGTTATATTGTATTGAATCCGCACTACTTGGGGGAGTCACTGGTTGAGCTTAAAAAGTATTGTTCTAATCCGAAATTTGTCGGCATTAAGCTTCATCCGGAGCAGAATCATTACCGACTGATTAGCAAGAATGCTTATACACTTTTTACCGCAATTGCCGATACGGGCTTACCGGTCCTGGTGCACACCTTCCCCGAGCAGACCTACGATCTGATGGAGGTTGCTAAGGCCTTTCCTTCAGTCCAAATCATCATGGGGCATATGGGTGGTGACAATTGGCAAGAAGGCATAGAGGCAGCGGCCAAAACTAATAATATCTATCTGGAACCCTGTAGCAGTTTTCCAGATGCTGATAAAGTCTTGGCTGCGGTTGAAGCCGTTGGACCAGACAGAGTACTCTTTGGAAGCGATTCCAACCTTTTAAACCCTGCCTTTACCGTAGGAATGGTAGCAGATACCGATCTTAGTATTGAAATAAAACGAAAGATTTTTTATGAGAATGCCCAAAGACTCTTTAACTTTACAGTGTAACATTGTGAACCGTTAATTTAAGGAATTGCCTAATTCAATTATTTAAGATTTAATGACTAATCAATCTATACCGGGGGAAACGCTATCGCAAGCTTTCACGATTTCCCCTGATGTCTATAGATGTTACGAATTCAGATTAATATATTGATAAGCCCACTTAAGGATTGTCTAATCTCAATCGACAAGCAAGTTGTTCATGCCGCCTACCGACAGTATTACAAAGTAATGTAAATCAAAAGCGGGTGAATCAACAAAGGAGGCATTTCCTAAATTGGTTAAATACAAACTTAGGTAGTTATGCAATTCTCTCAATTAAATAATTGAACTAGGCAATTCCTAAATCTTGTTCCGAAACCATAGAAAGGGGGGATTGCGCACAGGGGAAAATTATATGTATAAGGGAATTTAATCATTATTAAAAAGGAGGAAAAGTCGATGAAACTTAATAAAAGAATATGTCTGTTATTGGTCTCGGTGTTGCTTCTTGGCTTATGTAGTTACGGTATTTTTGCCGCGCCTAAGCAAATTAAACTAAGTTTGTGGGGCGGTTATCCGGAAATGGCTCCGTTCTATACGAAAGTGATTGAAGATTACCAGAAATTAAATCCGAATGTACAGATTACCTTCTTAACCCACCCTCTGCGCGAGCATGAGCAGAAATTATCGGCAGCTATCCCCTCGAAATCAGCTGCTGATATCTTGGAGACTTCTCCATATGTAATGCGAAAGTTTATTGATGCCGGGTTTATGGACCCTAACCCCAAGGATATCGAAAAGTGGATGAAGAGCGGGATCTATGATCAATTTTATCTCGATGAGGCAACGATTAATAAAAGATTGTATGGTGTTCCCTTTTTCCAGGGTCGGCAGGTGCTCTTCTACAATGTGGATATGTTTAAAGAAGCCGGTCTCCCTGGTCCGCCCAAAACCTGGGAAGAACTGATTACCTATGCGCAGAAGTTGGCTAAATACGATGCTAACGGTAATTTGACTCGAGCTGGAATTAGCTTGAGAAAGTCTGGCGGCGGCAGTGGAGTGGCAGAAAAATGGTGGTTCTGGCTCTATCCGGCCGGAGGCAGCATTATTACTGAAGTTTCACCAGGTAAATATCGTAATAATTATAATAACGATGCGGGCAGAGCTGCCTTAAAACTCTATAGTGATCTACTTTACAAGTATAAGGTGGACAGTCATAAAGTCAAAGCCGATTCCGAGGGGTTTGCTTTAGAGACTTGCGCTATGTTTACCCGGGAGTCCTGGGTGGTAGGTTTCATGAAGGAGAATGCGCCTAAGGTGAAGTTTGACGCAGCTCCGTTGCCCGCAAATAAACGAGCCGGCACGATCTGTACTTTAGTGAATTTTTATGTTGCTAAAAATTCCAAGAATCCAAAAGAAGCATGGAAATTCATTCAATTTATGATGAAGCCGGAATATCAGCAATTTCTCCTCTCTAGGGTAGGATGGTTCCCTTGTTCTTCTGCCGATTACGAGCCAATCTATCAAGAGGTTCCGCAGTATAGGGCATTTATGGATCTACCGGAAGGTTTTAATCTCTATGGTTACCCCTCCTTAGCCTGCTATGACGAGATTCAAACCAAACTGGCGGAGCGTCTAATCAAGGCGTTTATGGATGAATCCCTCGTTGATAACCCAACCAAACTGGCCAAAGTAATTGCGGACGCTGCGGCGGAGACCGATGCTATCCTTAAGGAAAACGGAATCTATGCTGATTAACTCCTCTAACAATAATGGATACGCATTAACGTCTAATAGACGCAGGAATTGAACTAAAAAAGCTAATTTTGGAGAAACAGGAATGAGGACGGGCTGCGGCGGATGTACTGACCGCAGACCCGTTTCCCCTCTTCTCTCTGCAGGACTAACGATAAGTGGGGGTGTGCAGATGCAAGCACTGCGTGAACAAAAAATGCTTAATCAGATGCCAGCACTGGGTAAACAAAACACGCTTAATCAAAAAATGAAGAACTATCTATTTTGTTATGCCGGTTTATTCCCTGTAATCGTTCTCTTCGTGTTGTTGCGGATCTACCCAATGTTTTCTACTATTAGGCTGAGCTTTTTTAATTGGAATCTAATAAAACCATTCAAACCTTTTGTGGGGTTAGCAAATTATATCAATATCTTTAAGGATCATCTATTTTTGCTGGCCATTCGTAATACGACAATCTTTGCCTTTGCTACAGTAATCATTGGAATTGTCTTATCATTGGCCTTGGCGGTTGCTCTGAATAAGAGCAGTAAGTTAAGCGGGTTTTATCAGGTTATTTATTTTCTACCAGTGATTACGCCGATGGTCCCGGTCTCCGTAATTTGGAAATGGATCTACGACCCCGGTTATGGTTTATTAAATTACTTCCTCTCTTTCTTTGGCATCGAACCGATCGGGTGGTTGATGTATCCCAATCTTGCCCTCATCTCGATTATTATGATGTGTATCTGGAAGAACCTTGGTTATAATATGGTGATGTTTCTTGTTGGTTTAAAGGCTATTTCCAGACAGTATTATGAAGCCGCGGCGATCGATGGAGCCAATAAATGGCAATCATTTCTTTATATAACCTTACCTTTATTGAAACCTATTCTGATGTATGTCTTTATCACCTCGACTATTGATGCGTTTAACATCTTTACTCCGGTTTATGTTATGACTACCGGTTCGCAGGGGGCTCCGGGAAATGCTGTTCGAACCCTGGTCTTTAATATTTACGAGGACGGATTCAGATACTTTAAGATGGGGTACGCTTCCTCGCAGGCAGTAATTTTACTCTTGATTGTAATGTTCTTCACCCTAGTGCAGCTAAAGTTGTTTAAGGGAGAAGAAGCTGGTTCCAGTCTGCAATAGGTGACGCAAACAAATTTAAGGGATAAGGAGAGAAGACGGATGAATCCCAAATCCTATCAACGAAAATCAGGGAAAATACTGGTACAAATGGTCTTAATTCTTGGCGCTGTCAGCATGCTGTTACCTTTTATATGGATGCTTGCTACCTCATTAAAACCGCCGGAAGAAGTCATCACTTGGCCTCCGAGTTTTATTCCGCGTAAACCGACGTTTATGAATTACATCGAAGCCTTTCAGACTGCGCCGTTTCACCGTTTTTTCCTCAATAGTCTGATGGTCTCGACCATCTCTACTATATTTATTTTACTGACTTCATCACTTTCCGGGTATATCTTTGCTAAATATAAATTTCCGGGGAAGAATTTGATTTTCATGACTATTCTTGCCACAGCAATGGTTCCCTTTCAATCCTACATGATTCCTTTTTATCTGATGGTGAATAAGCTGGGGTGGATCAATACCTATCAAGGTCTGGCCTTACCTTTACTGATTATGAGTTTCGGTATTTTCTTTATGCGGCAGAATATTGTCATCATTCCGGACGAGTTGATGGATGCCGCCAAAATAGATGGCTGTTCCAACTTTAAAATCTACTACCGAATTATTCTTCCTCTCAGTAAGCCGGCGATGGCCGCTCTGGCGATTTTTTCTTTTAAAAATGCTTGGGCCGATTTTATCTGGCCGTTGTTGGTGGCGAATGATATTAACTTATACACTATGGAGCTTGGTCTGGGCATGTTCCAACACCGATTTACGGTGGATTATGGATCAATTACTGCCGGTTCGGTCATTTCTATCATCCCAATTATTACTGTCTTTGCTATTTTCCGTCGGCAAATAATTGAGGGGATTACCCTTTCCGGTCTCAAGGGATAGGGTATCTGCTACAGGGTAGAAAAGAGCAGAAGATGAGAGAAAAGTGGTGAAATGTAGCCCGGAGAGCAGGGGGCTTGAGGGCTTAAATTATGAATAAACAAAGAATAGCTGAAGATTATCGGTTTTATCATGAGCATCTATATCATAAGATCTTGCCTTTCTGGTTACAGAAAGCGTTCGACCGGGAGTATGGTGGATGTTATACCTGCTTCAATAATAGCGGAGAAAAGTTAATCAGCACCGATAAGTATCTTTGGTCGCAGGGTAGAGTAGTCTGGCTTTATTCCAAACTGGCTGAGATAAACAAGGGAAACTCTGACTACCTTCGGCTGGCCGAGGAGGGTTATGATTTCCTACGGAAGTATGCTCTTCTTCCTAATGGTCACTGTGCTTTCTTGGTGAGCCGGGAGGGAATACCTAAAGAACCGATGGCGGGGAAGGGGTATGATACCAGCATCTATGCGGACTGCTTTGTTGTATTGGGGTTTGCTAAGTATGCGATGGTCGCGGGAGAGAAAGAGGCTTTCCGCAAGGCTTTAGCTTTATATCAATCCATTATCGCTCGGATTGAGGCGAATAGTTTTCCAACAGAACCGGAGCCCATACCCAAAGGATATCGGTCACACGGGGTTACGATGATTCTTCTTAACATCACCCAGGAGTTACTAGCAGCCGCGGATAGTTTAGACGCACCCGAGGCTGATCAGCTTCGAGAGAGATGTCATGCTTTGGTGCTAGACTTGACTGATTTTCAGACTGACGATGGTCGGGTGCACGAGTTGATCAAGAATTCTGATACAAAGGGGACTGATCCCTGTATTTTTGGGCGCTTTATGAACCCCGGACACAGCTTGGAGGATATGTGGTTTATCCTCCATTATGCGGTCGAGGCTGGAATGGATGAGGTTGTAGCTCAAGCGCTTAAGGTGACGGAAACCATGTTTAACCTTGGTTGGGATCAGGAATACGGTGGCTTGTTACATTTTGTCGATAAAGACGGAGGAAAACCCCGGGGAGAAGTCGGCGAGTTTGTCGGGCATCCGATGCTGGCAAAACTGGAGGGGACTTGGGATGATAAACTCTGGTGGGTACATTCCGAAGCCCTCTATACGACGTTACTTGCATACCGACTTTCCGGCAAGAAGGAGCTTTTAGCCCAGTATCAGAAGGTGAAGGACTATAGCTTCCAAACCTTTCCCCATCAAAATAACGGTGAATGGATCCAAATTCGTGATCGACAAGGGAAGCCCGTGGATAAAGTTGTTGCCCTTCCGGTAAAAGACCCGTTTCACATTGCTCGGAATCTCCTGCTTCTTTTGGAGCTTTTAGAGAAGTGGTGACTGAATACAGTTTTTACTTCATGCTGGCTACCTTCACTTCACAAAGTGAGCCGGGTGAAGCGACAAGCCTGGAAGGATTTATCTAAGAGAAAAGAGTGTGATCATGATGGTGAAGAGGGAAGAGTTTTTAGCAGTTTTAAACAAAGAATCCAATCAAGTTGTCTCCTGGACCATGGGTTTTTTTGATGAAAAGGTGGCAGAACGGTTATTAGGAAAAGAGTGTATTTTCTCGGATATCCTTCCGGGTGATGAATTTATTTACGGGGCTTCTCCCCGGGTCGATTGGGAGGTTAAAGCATACTATGCCGCCAAGGCCGATATGCCGGCGGTCCCTGTCGGACATGGAGCCGGGTTGGCTTTTGGGCACGGCGGTCCGGGAGAGTTTGCTGAGAAGACAGAATTACGAACGGAAGAGATGAGAATTACCAGATATGAAACGGGTGTTCGGAAAGAGGTTAGATACAACCCACATTTTTACCATCATTACGATTATCCTCTCCAGGACCTCGCCGATTTTGTCTCTTTTCAATTACCGAATCCCGATGACCCTGCCCGATACGAAAATTTGGCTGCCGAGATTGCTTATCATAAAAATCATGACTTAATGACTTTCACCAATCTGAATGGGTTTTTCTCGGGGGTGCATTATTTTCTTTATCCCTATGAGAAACTGCTGGTCGATTTGCTGCTTGAACCCCAGGCGGTACAGCGGGTTATTGATACACTGGGTGAATATAATTTACGCCTTGCTGAGCAGCTCTTGAAAGCAGGGGTTGACATTATTTGTTTCTGTGATGACTTGGGTAGCGGGAATAGTCTCCTGATGAGCCCAGAACTATACCGCAAGTATTTTAGAAAATGGCATGGCAGTCTTGCTGATCTCTGCCATGATTACGGCGGGTTTCTTCATATGCATAGTCACGGCAATATCAACCTTATTATGAAGGATCTGTTTGACCTGGGCATTGACATGCTCAACCCGGTTGACCCCTCTGAGGGTATGGAGATGAAAGCTCTCATTCAGGAGTATGGGAAGAAAATTACTTTTACCGGTGGAATTAATAAGTTCTTTTATAACTGGCCGCGAGAGGAACAGAAAGAGTATCTGACCCGCCTATTTTCTACGATTAAGGAAGGATTTTTCCTGATGGATTCGGGAGGGATTCCTGAAGGGGTGCAAGTGGATGATTGGCGCTATTTTCAGGAAACAAAAAGTTCTCTCAAGGAAACATACAACAGATGAGTGGGTAGGCGCGCTAAAAATAGTCGAATCAGCTATTTTAGACTATTGACGCAGAGAGGCAGCGCTTTTGGACTAGTGATAACTTGGATCTGCGAATTAAGGGAGCAAAAATTTTGAGTTTAACATCGAAAATATCTTTGAAACTTTGTAGCGTAATATAAAGGCAGGACAGGATAGTGACTGAAACATTAAATGTTCCGATAAACTTAATTATAACAAGGCTGATTATAATTATGTCCCTGACTATCTTTGGTTATTTGGCGGGTCAATTTAGATTAGTAACTGATGAGGGATATTCTTCGCTAAGTAATTTAGTAATTTTTATTACCATGCCGGCGTCGTTTTTTACGGCCACAGTATCTGGGGTAAGTAGGGAGTCCCTGCTCACTCTGGTTGTTGCTCCTGTCTTTGGTTTTTTTAATGTCGTAATAATACTTTTTTTGACTGTTATGATCGGTCGGATAGTAAAGATGCCTCCGGAGAAAATCGGAACTTTTGGCGCGTTGTGTAGTATACCTAATTCTGCTTACATCGGTTATCCGATTATTATCTCTCTTCTCGGCGAAAAAGGACTAACTTATGCGGTGGCATATGATACCGGGGCTTGTCTTGCCCTGTGGACAGTCGTAGTGGCAGTTATGAAGAGCGGAACACAGTTGAGAGTAAATTGGCGGCAAATTCTAAATCCTGCCTTAGTCTCTGTTTTAGTGGCATTAGCGATTAATTTAACCGGATTAAAGCCACCGGAGATCATTACGGAGCCGATTAGGATTATGGGGCAGGCTAACGTGCCTTTGGCTATGACTGTCATTGGCTATAGTTTTCTGAAGATGAAATTACAAGTTAACAAAAACCATAGTTTTTTAATCCTTACTGCTCTGGTGAAACTAATTCTTTATCCGCTAGTGGGCTATGTTGTCCTCAGCTTTTTTCGTTTAGATTCTACTTTTAAATCCGTGGTAATCATCATTGCAGCAATGCCAAGTATGGCTAGCGCTCCGGTAATAGTGGAGAAATTTGGGGGAGATGTGGAGTTTGCCACGTCAGGCGTATTTTTGACCACCATTCTTGGTATGCTCACTATCCCTCTATTACTGTATATATTGAGTTAAAATTATGATGTTTTTCCTGCCATATAATCTTTAAATTTAAGATGGAATCAGCTATAAAGAATCTTGACTCAAGCAAATACCCATTGGGGGGTAAAGGTTAGGTAAGGTAATTGACGCCGTATAAAAAGACGGGGTTAATTAGGAATTTTCAAGTGAAATTAAAGTTTTTTTTAAAATGAATAATCGGAGTTGGGAAAATACTATTGCCTTTTTGTTATTATTTTGAAAAAAAGAAGGATTTTTAGCTTGTTTTTTGAATAGTTTTTTAGGTTAAGGATTGCATAAGTTCAATCACTTTATTGTGGTTAAATGGATGCTTAAGGTATTTATGCAATTCCCTCAGGTTATAACTACTAACCTAATTTATTCATAAAGTAATGAAGCTATTTATGTTATTGTGGGGTATTTTAGGATGAAAAAGAATGCCAGTAATAGCAAAGATGTGAAGACATATAATCGGATCTTGATTCGAAATATTATTCGTAAACTAGGACCGATCGCCAGATATGAACTGGCGAAGGAGACAGGTTTGACTCCGCCAACGGTCACGGTGATTGTTAATGAATTTATCGAAGATGGAATTGTGCACGAAGTTGGCTTTGGTGAATCCAGCGGAGGAAGAAGACCAGTGATGTTGGAACTGAACTCTAAAGCCGCCTTCATTTTTGCTGTACGCTTGCAACGTGATGAAGTAGTGACGGCTCTCTTTGATATTGGAGGAAATATTCTTAACCAGAATAAACGTACTCTTGACACTTCAGTAGCTGAAGATGTGGTGGAAGCGGTAGGTAATTCTTACGATTGGTTGATCGAAAATACAGGCATTGATAAAGAAAAGGTATTATGTTGCGGTTTAGCCTCTCCAGGATTGATCAACACTCACCGCGGATTAATTCAGCATTCGTCTAATTTAAAATGGGATAAGGTTCCTTTAGGCGCCATGCTTTCCAAGCGTCTCTATGGAATCCCGGTCCATGTGGAGAATATCTCTAATGCGGCGGCTTTAGCGGAGAAAGAGTACGGTAGTGGGCGTGGTTACCACGACTTAATCTACTTGAATTTATCGGTTGGAATCGGAGCTGGGTTCATTATTGGCGGAGAGATTTACGGGGGAACCAGAGGCTATGCGGGTGAGATCGGTCATATGACCTTAATGCCCGATGGTGGACCCGAGTGCGCGTGCGGGCGCTTAGGATGCTTAGAAGCGATCTGCGGGGTGAGGGCAATTACCGAGCGGATGAAGAGAGAGCTCCCGGATTGGATTTTTGAAGAATATGGTGTCAATAAGATCAAATTAAATATGAGCGATCTTTTTCTTCCTTCGATTGTAGAAACAAAGGAAGTACGGATGATCTTGACGGAAGTTGGAAGATGGGTGGGGATCACCGTGGCTAATCTGGTTAGTATTTTTAATCCGGAACTGATCATTTTAGGGGGAGAATTGCCAAAAGCCGGGGGAAATTTTATAGAAGCGGTTGTCGAAGAAATGAATAAAAGTGTTCTAAAAGAATTTGTTGGCACCGTCAAAGTGGTTAGATCAAAGATGAAGGAGGATCCGCCGCTAATCGGTGCTTATACTTTGGCTTTAGAAATGCTCTTTTCGATAGAAAAATGGAATTTGTAAATTACACCCGGATCAGCGCAAGATCCGGGTTTATAATTAAGGTGCTAGAAACGAATCATTTAGACAAAAAGTATATAAAAATTAATTTTATAAAAAAGAAGGAGTTTCTGGATTGTGAACGAATACTTATTTAAATTAAAAAACAAAGTACACTAGTTTTTATCCATTTCATCACTCCAATAGGGCTTTTTGCGTTGTCTTTTGATTTAATTATCCCAATACAATATATTGATAGCCTAATACAAGTTAAACACTATATATTGTATTGGAACCTTTGAAAAAGGATACAATGCAAAAAGCTTCAATATTAAAAAACTTCTTAAAAAGAGGAGGTTATGGTATGAATCCGTATCAACAAATGTTGGAAAGAC
This sequence comes from Firmicutes bacterium UBA5388, assembly GCA_002409975.1. Taxonomy (GTDB): domain Bacteria; phylum Bacillota; class UBA4882; order UBA10575; family UBA10575; genus UBA5388. The sequence goes on along the minus strand of DHOO01000035.1, from coordinate 56,072 downwards.
TGGATAAGGCAGCCACACTGATGGGGTTACAGCCATCAGATTACGAGGTGCTGCGTACACCCGAGCGCGAATTGAAGGTTGCCATCCCGGTCGAGATGGATGATGGAAGTATTAAGGTATTTGAAGGGTATCGAGTACAGCACAGTAGTCTCCGGGGTCCGTGTAAAGGCGGAATACGTTTTCATCAAAATGTTGACAGCGATGAAGTTAAAGCGTTGGCCGCTTGGATGACCTGGAAATGCGCAGTGGCAAATATACCGTACGGTGGCGCTAAAGGGGCGGTTACTGTAGATCCGTCAAAACTTTCATCCAGAGAATTAAATAAACTTACTCGACGTTATACAGCGGCGATTATGCCGATTCTTGGACCAGAAAAAGATATTCCGGCGCCTGATATTAATACAAACGCCCAGATTATGGGATGGATAATGGATACTTATAGTACGTTTGCCGGTTATACGGCGCCAGGAGTAGTAACAGGTAAACCGCTTGAAATAGGCGGGTCACTTGGACGTAAAGAGGCGACTGGACGTGGTGTAGCTCTGGTTACGCAACAGATTGCAGCTAAAACTGGTCTGGATATCAGAAAAGCAACAATTGCTATTCAGGGCTTTGGCAAAGTCGGAAGCGCAACGGCTAAATATCTTTATCAGACAGGCGCCAAAATTATTGCCCTTAGTGACGTTTTCACTGGATTATATTGTGAGGCGGGACTGAATATCGATGAGTTATTAGCTTTTGCTGCCGAACATCATACTATTAAAGGGTACCAAGCTGAAGGAGTTAAGGAGATTAATAATTATGAGTTATTAACATCGCCGGTTGATATTCTAATTCCTGCAGCTATTGAAGATCAGATTACAGAAAAGAATGCAAATGAGATTCAAGCTAAAATTATTGTTGAGGGAGCAAACGGACCAACTACGGTTGAAGCTGATACTATTCTAGAAAGAAAAAATATTATTGCTGTTCCGGATATCTTAGCTAATACCGGTGGAGTTATTGTTTCCTACTGTGAATGGGTACAGAATCTACAGTCCTTAAGCTGGGATGAAGAAGAAGTTTATCAGAAACTAGAAAAATTGCTGTTAAAGGCGTTTGAGGAAGTATACTCCTTAGCAGAGAGCAAAGGAACTAGTTTGCGAATGGGCGCCTATATGTTAGCCTTAGGGCGTGTAGTTAAGGCGCTAAAAATTCGTGGTATTTTCCCCTGAAGGTAAAAACACCGTTAACTAAAATTTATAGGCATTAGAGGGCGACCCACTAATGTTTGGCTTAAGCCCTTTAGTGCCAGCTGTTTCAGAGTGGAAACGGGAAATCCTGCACTAAAAAGAAGTTTGGTTGGTAAAAAAATCATTAATTTTTAAAGCAGGAATCTGCGCAGCTTTCTTGAATCATTTTCATCTGAGGGAATTGCATAATTACCTAAACTTGTATCTAACCACAATATATAGTGTTTAACTAATATTAGGCTATCAATATATTGTGGTTAAATCTTAAATAATTGAATTATGCAATTCCTTAATCTAAAAAAATGTTTAGCATATGACATTATAAAACGCTTATTTAATATTAAGTTTCTTTTTTATTCTAATTAATCTAAATTTAGGGCCTATATGATTGTTGAATCGCTTGTGCTTTATGAGGCTTGAATATGGAGAAGGTATTAATGAAAAAAACTGCTCTTGTTAATGGGAAAATTATTACACCACTACGTTTAATCGAAGATGGCACAATTATTATTAAAGATGATACAATTATGGATTTTGGTTTTAAGGATCAGACGCCTATTCCAGAAGACGCAGTAGTGATCGATGTAAATCAAGCTTATATTAGCCCCGGCTTTATTGATCTTCATATTCACGGTTCGTGGGGCGGCGATGTGATGTCCGCTTCCGAGGATGATTTAGTTAAGATGGCTACCGGTTTAGTTAAATGCGGGGTTACCTCATTTTTGCCGACAACACTCTCTGGAAGTTTGACTGAGCTTCGAAAGATTGCGACTTGCGTCGAAGAGATGCGAAAGGTTAACGGTGGGGCGAAACTCATCGGACTTCATCTGGAGGGACCATATTTAAACCTAAAACAAGTGGGAGCGCAGAACCCAAAGTACATCATACGCCCGAATCCCGCTGATTATCTCCCCTTGTTTACTGAGTATTCCTGTATTAAAAGAGTGTCAGCGGCGCCAGAGATTCCCGGTGGAATGGAATTAGGGCGGGAATTAAAAAGAAGAGGGATCATCGCTTCGATCGCACATTCTAACGCCGTTTACCAAGAAGTTTTGGCTGCTGTGGAAAACGGATACACTCACGCAACACATATTTTTTCGGGGATGTCTAGCGTACAGCGAGTAGAAGCTTATCGAGTAACCGGTGTTTTGGAATCCGTTCTGCTGTTAGAAGAATTAACTACAGAAATTATTGCCGATGGCCACCATTTACCTCCAAGCTTAATTAGATTGGTTTTAAAAAGTAAGGGGCTAGACCGGGTTTGCTTGGTAACCGATGCGATGTCGGCTGCGGGTTTAGGACCTGGAGACTATAACCTTGGCGGGCTGGAAGTAGTTGTAGAAGATCTTGTTCCGGAAATTTTTGAAATTAAAACCCAGAAAGGTAATTATGTGGCGAAACTTTCTGACCGGAGCGCTTTTGCCAGTAGTGTAGCGACCATGGATCGTATGATTAGGAACATGGTTGAATTTGTTGGTTTAAATCTACCAGAAGCAGTACGTTTGGCAACGATTAACCCAGCCCGTATGCAAAAGTTGGATCACCAAGTAGGAGTGATTGCTAAGGGGATGAAGGCTGATTTGACGGTCTTTAATACGGAGGTTGATATTCTGTTGACGATGGTTGACGGGCAAGTGGTATATAAAAATAAGTGAGCTAAACGGGTCAACCAAAAGATGGAGTATATAAGATGGTGTTTTAAGGAGGGTACCCATGAAAATTGGGGCGATTTGTTTAAGCCTAAGTTGTATGGATTTTACAGAGGTTTTGAACTTTGTCAAAGAAATCGGCGGTGAAACAATTGAACTTTGCACAGTAGAAGGCGCTCATAACGGAACTTTGGATTTACGTAAGATGCAACGTTCTTCTTTGCTGGCGACAGTTAAAAGCCATGGGTTATCTATTACCTCAGTCGCAGGTTATAACGATTTTACCTTTGCTTCTGATGTTGAGCTGAATCAGCAAGTAAAGAAGTTAGAATGGTATTGTGAGTTGGCCGCCGATTTGCAGGTCGGTCTCGTTAGGGTTATGAGCGGCGACTTTCGTCCGGACTTGACAAAGGAAGAAATGGTCACAAATATTATTCGCGGTTTTAAAATCGCGGTTAAAATGGCCAAGGAGTATAATGTCGTACTTGCGTTGGAGAACCATGGGCTTTTAGTTAATGATGCTCCTACCTTAATTAGAATTGTTGAGACGGTGGCCGATGAGCGTTTGCGTTTGACTCTTGATACCGGTAATTTTTGTTGGGCTGGTCATAGCCTTCAAGAAACAGATAGTTACTTTCAACAAGTGGCCCCTTATGTTGCTAATGTTCACCTTAAAGATCTGGTTTTCACTGACCCAAAAAAGGTGCAATTTGTGCCCCTGGGCCAAGGAGACCTTGATTTAAAGATGGTTGTTGCCCAGCTTGCTGCGGTCGGGTATGACGGAGCTTTACTTTGTGAGTATGAAGGAATGGGGGACCCGAAGGAACTGTTACAAGCTGGCGCTTTTACTCGAGAAAAGTTTATGCAAGGTTTGAAGGACGGAACTAGGCAGAGTTTGACACATCTTAAAACGCTATTTCGCTGCAATTAATCATAAAAAAATGCCATGTGGTTGCAGACTTGTTATGTAATTCCTTAATGTACAAGCGCTAGATGGCGAAAGTGAGGTGATAACTAAATTATTTGGGCTCAATTTTGGTTGAAGCGAGTAGAACCATAAGTTTAGAGGAGGAGTATTAATGCGCAACAGAAGATTAATGGGTTTATTTTTAATTCTGGTTCTTGCTTTGAGTGTAGTAAGTGTGGTTAGAGCACGAAACGAGAAGATTAGTGTTTGGATCGGTTGGTCGCAGTTGCTGCCGGTATACCAAGAGGCAGCGACGGATTTTGAGGCTAAAACCGGAAAAAAAGTCGAAGTCTTAGCTTTTCCGTTGAGAGAATTTGAACGAAAATTGGCTGTATCACTTCCGGCCGGAAACGCTCCGGATATCTTTGTTACTTCTGAATATATTATTCCTCAATATATCGAGGCTGGTTATGTTTCCTTACCGCCCAAAGATATAAGCAAATTTATTAGTAAATCTTTTGATCCTAACACTTTAAAAATTAATACTATTAACGGTAAGATTTATGGTGTTCCGCAGATTGGGATTGCGCGAATTCTGTATTGGAATAAAGACCTTTTTGCCAAAGCTGGTTTGAACGGTCCCCCGAAAAACTGGGATGAACTGGTAGAATATGCCAAAAAACTGACAGTCTTTGATAAAAATGGCGAACCGGTTCGGACCGGAATCTCCCTGCGAAAATTTGGCGGTGGGTCAGGTGTGACTGAAAAATTCCAGATTCTCTTGGCCAGCGCCGGTGGGGATATTTTAAAACAAAATTCGGATGGAAAATGGCGCGCTGCTTATAATGATGAAGCTGGGAGGGCCACCCTTCAATTATATATCGACTTGATTCACAAGTACAAAGCCGATAGCTTTGATACAAAACAGGACAGCGAGGCTTTTGCCTTAGGGCATACCGCCATGTTTATTCGTGAATTTTGGCCGATTCCCTACTTTAAGGAGAATGCTCCGGATCTAAAATATGATACGGCCTTAATTCCAGGGAAAATTAAGGGAAAATCCGGTACAGTTTATTCGACCGAGTCCGCGTTTGTCCCCAAGAGCAGTAAAAATGCGAAAACCGCTTGGGAATTCGTTATGTTCTTTAACCAAGATAAGTATGTTAAGAAGATGTTTGAAGAGATCGGATGGCCCGCTCCGAGAATTGACATGGATTTCTCTGACATCTTTGCTCGAGAACCGGCTTACGCTGTAGCGAATGAGCGTCCGGCAGGTTATAAGTACTCCACTTATCCGCCGCTCACCGCTGCTGATGAAATTTGGACTAAGTTTGGTGAGCGTTTGGAAGCGGCGTTTAGACAAGCTTCCTTGGTTGATAATCCGGCAGGGATTAAAAAAGTTTTGGATGATGCGGCCCAAGAGACTAATGACATTTTACGGGAAAATGGGTTATATTAAATAATTTCTGAAGAATAAGATGATTTATATGTGGGGTGGAGAGTGATCCGCCCCACATTATACCAGAACAACGAAAAAAGAGGAAAACCTCTGGGGGGGGAAGGTATATGCCTAATACACCAACAAACATTAAATCTAAGTACAAAATAAAGGGATTAGAAAGAAGAAAGTTTCGGTTTGCCATGGTTATTCTTATACCTACAGTTATTTTATATCTTGTTTTACGCATTATCCCAATTTTAGGCACGTTTTATCTAAGTCTCCACAATTGGAACTTGATTAAACTCCATCGCCCATTTATTGGGTTGCAGAATTTTGTCAAAATAGTGAAAGATAAATTTTTCCGGATCGCTTTGGTTAATACAACGGTTTTTACGGTCTTTGTAGTGTTAATCAGTGTTACTTTAGCCCTACTTTTGGCCTTAGCCTTGAAAAAAAAGAGTAAAATAGGTAGTTTCTATGAATTTGCTTATTTTCTGCCCTTTGTAATTCCGATGGTTCCGGTCTCAATTATCTGGAAATGGATGTATGACCGAACATACGGTATTATTAACTTTGTCTTGACTTCATTGGGTTTGAAGGCTGTCGGTTGGTTGACAGATCCAGATGTGGCTCTTTATTCCATTATTGTTATGAGTATCTGGAAAGTGCTCGGTTATTACATGGTCTTGTTCCTTGTTGGGTTGCGAAATATTCCTGACCAGTACTACGAGGCGGCGGCAGTGGACGGCGCCGTTGGCTGGCAGGTTTTTAAAAATATAACTTTCCCGCTGCTTAAGCGGATGACACTCTACATCTCTGTGATCGCCACCATTCAGGCTTTTAATGTCTTTACTCAGGTGTACGTCATGACCACCGGGACGCAGGGAGCGCCGGCCGCGGCAGTGCGTGTTTTAGTTTATGAGATTTACCAGAATGGTTTCCGTTATTTCAAGATGGGTTACGCCTCAGCTCAAGTTGTAGTCTTATTTGCCATTGTAATGTTCATTAGTCTACTGCAGTTTAAATTCTTCAGAACTGAAGACTACTAAGGAGAGAGTAAAATGAATAAGCAGGTGCAGGTCAGAAAAATCGCAAAAAATTGGTATCATATTATTTTAATGCTTGGCGTGGTTTTGATGTTGTTTCCGTTTATTTGGATGTTTTTATCCTCGTTCAAAACAGAACAAGAAATTTTATTTGTTCCCCCGACTTTTTTCCCGCTTGAACCGACATGGAATAATTTTGTGAGCGTTTGTAGTCGAATACCGATCTTTCGTTACTTTTTAAACAGTGTTTTAGTTGCCGGAGTATCAACGCTTTGTGTTTTAATTACGTCTGCTTTGGCGGGGACGGTCTTTGCCAAATATTCTTTTCCCTTTAAGAACCTTTTATTTATAATTATTTTAGGAACAACGATGATCCCATTTGAGTGTTATATGATTCCATTTTATTTAATGGTTTCCAAGGCCGGTTTAATTGATACCTATACCGGTATTATCGCTCCTTTAGTTATTACTAGTTTTGGTATTTTTTTAATGCGTCAACAAGTAGAGACAATCCCAGACGATTTAATGGATGCGGCCCGCATTGACGGTAGTAATGAGTTTGGCGTTTTTCTTAATGTAGTGCTTCCCTTATCGAAATCAGCTCTTGCTGCTTTAGCAATTTTTAATTTCATGTTTGGGTGGGCATTTTTCGTCTGGCCGTTGATTATTACTAATTCCTCCGAGCATTTTGTATTGGAGGTCGGTTTAACTATGTTTCAAAACCAGTATACCGTGGAGTATGGTCCGGTTATGGCCGGGACTGCAATCTCGGTTTTACCGCTCATTATTGTCTTTATGTTCTTCCGCCGCCACATTATTTCCGGAATGGCGATGAGCGGGATGAAGTCATAACCTTAATACCTAATAGATGATTATGTTTTAAATTGTCAACAGCAAAATATAGATTTAGTGAAGGAGAGGTTATCATAATGAAAGATTTACACAAACCGGTCTATCCTGGAGCTTTTGTTTATGGAGCGGAGGAGAACCAATCAGTTGCGGAAGTAATTGAAAATCAATCTCCATTCCGTTACTACGGGCCGGCGGTGCAGGGTAAAGTAAGCGCTTTTGAAAAAGAAGCCACTCAGTTTTTAGGAAGTAAATATGGTTTGGCAGTCTCTTCCGGTACAGCCGCTTTGATGGTTGCTTTAAGGGCTTTAGGAGTTGGACCTGGTGATGAGGTGATTATTCCGTCTGTTACTTTCATTGCTTGCGCCGGTTCGGTAGTTTCCTGTAATGCTGTTCCTATCTTTTGTGATGTGGATGATAGTCTTAACATTGATCCTGAAGCGCTGGAACGTTGTATTACTCCACGTACCAAGGTTATTATGGTTGTTCATTTTCAGGGCTCAAGCGCAGATATGGATCGGATTATGGACATTGCCAAACGCCATAAATTAAAGGTGATTGAAGATTCAGCGCAATCTTTTGCGGCTGCTTATAAAGGAAAATATGTGGGCACGATCGGGGATATCGGTACTTTCAGTCTACAACTTAATAAGACCATTACTGCGGGAGAAGGCGGTTTAGTAGTAACTAATGATGAACATTTATATAAAAGAATGATTATGGCCCATGATCAAGGCAATATTAGAGACGCCAGCGGGCATGTGGTGGTTGATCCGACCTGTCCAGGTTTTTATGGCGAAAATTATCGGATGAATGAGTTGACAGGCGCGGTTGCTTTGATGCAGCTACGAAAAGTCAGCGATATTGTAGAAAAGATGCAAAATAATGCGCGTAAGATTATCGCCGGTCTTAATGAGATTCCCAATCTTTCTTGGCGAAAGAATTATGATGAGGCAGGTTGTAGCTATGTTTCTTTAGCTATTTATCTTCCTACCGCTGAAGATACCATTGAGGCGGTGAAGAAATGTAAAGAGCGGAAGGTTCCGGGAACCCGGCTGTATCAAGGATTACCAACTTATGCTTATCCCTTTGTGTTAAATAAATTAACAGCACATTCTTCAGGGTGTCCTTTTACTTGTCCATACTACAAAGGCACTCCTGAATATCGGATGGGAATGTGTCCGAAGGCAGAAGACTTAATTTCGCGAGCCTTGTTTATTCAGGTTAGCCCCTTATTAACAAATGAAGATATTGATTATATTGTTAAAAATTTAAAAGAGATTATACGCTAATTAATGTACTGACGATATAAGATTATTATTTTCAGCAAGGGGATGAGACGATGAGTCAAAAAATGCGCTTGGCGGTAATTGGTTGCGGAGCGATCGGTAAAGTGCACGCCAAAGCCATTACCGGATTGGATGAAGCCCAATTGGTGGCCGTTTCTGATCTCAGACCGGAGAATGCAACGAAATTAGCTGCCGAATTCGGATGTAATGCTTATACGGATTATCGTCAGATGTTTGAAAAAGAGAAACCAGATCTGGTTTCGGTTTGCACGCCGAGCGGAACGAGAATGGATATTTGTCGAGCGGCGGCTGACGCCGGTGTTAACCTGTTAGTGGAAAAACCGTTGGATATATCGGTGGAGCGAATGAAAAAGATACTTCAGACTGCCGAAGCAGCAGGGATAAAACTGGGATGCGTTTTTCAACTTCGGTTTATGCCGGTATTCAGTAGTTTGAAACGGGCGATAACAGAGAACAGGTTTGGCCGATTGATTATCGGGAATGCTGCTACTATTTGTTACCGATCCGAAGATTACTACAAAAACGGTGGATGGCGGGGCACTAAAGCGCAGGATGGCGGCGGCGCGTTGATGAATCAAGGAATTCATAATGTTGATCTGCTTCTTTGGCTGATGGGGGATGCAAAAAGTGTTTATGCTTATGCGGATCACTTGACCCACGATATTGAAGTGGAGGATACAGTTACCGCAGCTGTAGAATTTGTTAACGGAGCGGTAGGGACAATTCAGGCCACCACCTCTGTCTATCATGGAATTAATAAGAAATTGGAGATTTTTGGCACAGACGGCGCCGCGATAATTATGGGAGAAGATCCGGTGATGTGGAAGTTTAACGAGCCATTGGAGGGGGATTTATCATTTTTGCAAGGGAAAGAATCTGAACAAAAAGGTTTAAGCCCCACCAGTCCGCTGATTGAAGATGTATCTGAACATCAGCAGCAAATTTTAGATATGATTAATGCTATTCGTGAGGATCGCCAGCCGGCAGTTCCTGGGATAGAAGGACAGAAAGCGGTTGAATTGGTTTTGGCGATTTATAAGTCGGCGGAAACAGGTAAAAAAGTTAATTTGCCATTAGAAAACTAACAGTCGGTCCTAAAACAAAAATGGGTGAAGAAGGTATATAAATGAGACAGTTAACGGCAGGGACAGGTAGGTTAATGATTACGCCGCCTTTTGATTGCGAGTTATCCGGGTTTGTTGCGCGGGAAGGGAGGAGCCGTGGCGTTCATGATCCATTATACGCACGGGCATTAGTCTTAGCAGACGGGAAAGAAAAAATAGCTTTAGTCTCTGTGGATGCTCTTGGGGTAGACGCTAAGCTTTTGGCAAAAGTACGGGAGAAAGTCGCCCACCTAACCGATTTAAACCCGTCCTCAGTAATGATCAGCGCTACGCATACGCATTCCGGTCCGGTCACGATGGAAGATATTTTTTTGGGCGAGGTTGATCCGGCTTATCGCAACGGTTTAATTAATAATATAGCAGGCGCTGTTTATCTGGCCAATCAGACTCTGGAACCGGTAACCGTCTTTGTGGGTGAGGAAGAATGTCGTTCCGTAGGAAAAAACCGGCGGCAAAAGGGCGGCCCTACCGATGCTCAGGTTCTGGTAGTGCGTTTGCAGGGGGCTGATGGACCTAAAGCGCTCCTGGTCAATTACGCTTGCCATCCGGTTGTTTTGGGACCGGATAACTTCCTGGTAACTGCGGATTATCCTTATTATCTGCTCAACGCTTTAGAACAAGTGTACCCGGGAGCCCAGGCCATGTTTATGAACGGCGCTACTGGGGATGTTAATGTCGGTCATAATACCGCCGATAGCATCCAAGGCAAAGGTAATGACCGAAGGACTTTTCGTGAGGCGGCGAGGCTTGGCCGAATCTTAGCCGGAGTAGCGCTTACCGCTTCAGAAAACGCGGTTGCGCTAAGTTCAGTTAACCTCAGTTACGCGGCGCAGGAACTCTCTGTGCCTTTTGAACAGGCGCCTACGGCTGATTTTTATCTTCGGGAAGTAGATACTTGGAAGCGACAGGCGGTCGAGTTAAAACAGAAAGGCGCGTCCTTTGGTGAATACCATCAAGCTGAGGTCTGGGCGCAATGGGCTGGGAAAATGGCGGAGCTACAGCAGGCGAACAAAATTGAACCTGTAATTAAGTCGGAAGTAGCTGCTTTTTCCCTTGGTGAACTGGAATTTGTCACTCTGCCCGGGGAGTTCTTTCATGAATTTGCTTTAATGATTAAAAAAGAAAGAGCGCCACGCCGTGTGGTAATTCTTGGCTACACTAACCATAACATTGGTTATGTGGCCCCTGAACATGTTTACGATGAAGGCGGATATGAAGTTAACGATTCTTACCGTTATTACGGTTTACCTTCGCCTCTTACGAGGGGAGCGGGAGAAGAGATTGTCCGTACTTTATTAACAATGTTAAAAAACTTATAATTGGTGAAGCGAATGGCGCAGCTGAAAAGAGGGGGATTTATTTTATGGGTAAAATAAAGAGTTTCACGGTTGATAAACTTAAGGTAGAAGTTTATTCCACTCGTCAAACCATGGGAACATTTGCTGCCCAGGCCGTAGCGGAAGGAATGAAAGAGTTAATTGCAAAACAGGGTTTGGCTACGATGGTGTTTGCCGCTGCTCCGTCACAAAACGAATTCCTGGCTACTTTAATTCAAACACCCGGGATTGATTGGTCAAAAGTGATCGCTTTTCATCTGGATGAGTATATCGGCTTACCAGAAGATGCTCCGCAACGGTTTACGCGGTTTTTAAAAGACCACCTTTTTGACCAAGTTAAACCCGGGAAGGTTTACTATATAGACGGCAATACTACTGATCCGGAAAAAGAATGCATACGGTATGGCGGTTTATTACAAGAACATCCTATTGATATCGCCTGTATTGGTATTGGGGAGAACGGTCATATTGCCTTTAATGACCCACCAGTGGCTGATTTTAATGATCCTAAGATTGTTAAGGCAGTAGAGATTGATCTTAAATGTCGGCAGCAACAGGTGAATGATGGTTGTTTTGAAAAACTTACCGATGTTCCGACTAAGGCTCTGACTTTAACTATTCCAACAATTATGGCGGCTAAAAGGATCTTTTGTATAGTGCCCGGTAAGACAAAGAGCGAAGCAGTGGTGAAAACGGTTAAAGGTGAAATCTCAACGGATTGTCCAGCCTCGATTCTTCGCCGGCATGAACAGGCCATACTTTATTTAGAACCGGATTCAGCTGAGAAGTTACAGTAGCAGTTGTGGTCTAATCATAATATGAATAAGTATTATAAATTATGTTTTATGGAGTATTAAAGGGTGAAAACAAAAAACCCAGTAACAGTAAAGATTTGAAGAGGATCACTGTGGCTAAACTGGTTACTATCTTTAATCCGGAACTGATCATACTGGGGGGAGAATTGTCCAAAGCCGGGCAAGAGTTTATCGGCGCCGTCAAAGTAGTCAGATCAAAGATGAAAGAGGACCCGCCACTAATCGGTGCTTATGCCTTGGCTTTGGAAATGCTCTTTTCGATAGAAAAATGGAATTTGTAGCGTTAGACCAACTTGCCTACTATTTTTGTCCCATGGATTTCTTTTATTCCAGTGTTTTTCACCAACTCCCTATAGTTATCCTTGGTTATTCCCCCACCTGCTAAGATAATAATCCTATTATTGGCATAGTCTACTAATTCTTTTAGGGTTTGCTGGTTGTCTAAAGCGGCGCCCTGTCCCCCTTTAGTAAGTACTCGGTCTATACCTAAATCTATTAATTGATTTAACGCCCCTTTTTTATCTTCTATCTCGTCAAAAGCCATATGAAAAGTAACACTTAATTTTCCTGCTTTTTTTACAAGTCTTTTGACAGCTTCTTCATCTATCCTCTGGTCTTCAGTTAAAGCACCGATGACTACACCATCTACTTTGGCCTCCCGACATAACTCTACGTCTTTTTCCATGATCCTGATTTCTTCTTCTTTAAAAACAAAACTGTCTCCCCGTGGTCGGATCATTACATTAATGGCCAATTTTAAAGTTTCCTTTGCTAAGATAATACTTCCATAGCTGGGCGTAGTTCCTCCTTCTTTAAGATTGTCGCAAAGCTCAATTCGATGGGCGCCCAGTTCGTAGGCATTTTTAGCTTCTATGTAATTTCCTACACATGCTTCTTTTAATATTTCCATTTATCTTCCCTCCTGTTTTTGCAAAGCGTTTGACTTTAATTAGGCAGTTGTTCACGCCTGAGAAATAATCGCTGCCTGGATAAGAATCCCGAGAGAGTAGGTATTATTTTTTTATTATATCATGTTATTTAAAATATCTTAACAAAAACTTTTGTTTTTCACTTGTAGCGTCTTTTAGGTAAATAAGAAGGTAACCCATGTTAAAATGTAGAATATATCAAAAGATAATGGTTACTTCTACGCTTGATTAAGGGAGGAGGGACGAGAATGTTTGGCTTTTTAAGACATTTAAAAGATCCTCAAAACATGAATGAAGTGACTGATATATTGATGTATTTTAATAATAATCGTCAGACATTATCCGAAGCAGAGTGGGAATATAAAAAGAAGAAGTTAGAAAGATTGAAGAGTTTAGGGGAGAATGAAATCTATAACTTACTGATGAATGAGCTTAATCATACACCCTAATCAAATACTAATAATTAAAACTAACTACTTTCTTGTAAAAGGAACAAAACGGACAAATCCTGTATTTTCTCTAATAAAGAAATCTTTTTGTTTTATAAATCGCCAAAGAGTTTGGATATTGTTGGGGGAACCGAGGGGGATGACTAGTCTTCCGCCATCAATTAATTGGTCTTTAAGAGGGGAAGGCGTTTCCTCTGCTGCGGCGGTAACAATGATTGCATCGAAGGGACTTTTCTCCTCCCAACCGAAATAACCATCAGCTATGCGGAGATTGATATTCTGATAGCCTAATCGGGACAGAGTATGTTTAGCAGTGTTAGCTAATGGTTCGATTGTTTCAATCGTATATACCTCGGCAGCCAGTTCTGCTAAAACAGCGGTTTGGTATCCGGAACCGGTCCCAATCTCCAGGATCTTATCGTCTGCTTTTATCTCTAGAAGTTCTGTCATGAGCGCAACTATGTAAGGCTGAGAGATAGTTTGTCCGTACCCAATGGCAAGCGGGATATTTTCATAAGCAGAGGAACGTTTCTCCACAGGCACAAACTCGTGTCTAGGAACTTTCTGTAGGGCGGTCAGCACTCTTTGGTCTTTAATCTCCATTTCCTCAAAAAGCATCTTCATCACCTCGTGATTTCAGTATTAATAGGTTAATTATATTGTTATCATATTCGTGATAAAAAAACAAATTATGATTCCACAGAGATCATTATTCTGGATTCTGGCCAATATTAAAGAGGTTGTGAAAATTAAGGCGAATAACAGTTTTTGATTAGTTGATTAAGGATTTAGCTAAAATTCTTATAAC
>DHOO01000035.1:34491-42006 GCA_002409975.1 Firmicutes bacterium UBA5388 | reverse complement strand
ACACCCTCTAGCAAAAGACAAGCTAAATTCGGTTTTATAAATGTTGGATACCAGATAAAAGCACAGTTAAATCCGGGGGGTTGTAAAGAACGTTATAAAAATATAAAGGAAGTTGAGAGGTAAATGTCATATTTAGTCGGGATAGATGTCGGAGGCACTAATACTAATGCTGTTTTATTAAAAAATGACGTGGTATTGGCCACAGCTAAGGCGGCGACTGATCATAAACACCTTCATCTTGGGACGATGCAAGCAATCGCTTCTGTTCTTAAATTTGTGCCGGATTCAGTGGACAAACCGATTGAGCTCCATTTAAGCACTACTTTAGCTACTAATGCGGTAGTGGAGGGAAAAGGAGCTCCCACCGCCGCCGTGATCATCCCTGGGCCAGGTTTACGCTGGGAAGAGTTAGGACTTGCTTTTAAACTATTCCCGGTTAAAGGTTATATTGACCATCGGGGAAGAGAACAAGCTCCGCTGGATCACAATCAGCTTGAGGAAGTATTAGCAGAGATAAAGCAATCCGGTTTTGAAGCGGTGGCTGTGATCGGTAAATTTTCGCCGCGTAATCTGCAGCACGAGCTAGAGGTGGAGGAATTAGTTACCAGGAAATTTCCGGAGCTATTGCCGGTTACTTTAGGACATCGCTTGTCAGGGCGTTTAAATTTTCCTAGACGGATCACAACTGCGGTTTTAAATGCTAGTATAGCAAAGATTCAGGCAAAATTCGTCAGTATGGTTCAAGAAGTTAAAGACCGTTACAACCTTGGAAGGATCTATCTTCTTAAGGCGGATGGCGGTGGTATCGACATGAAAGTTTCTATTACCAGACCGATTGAGACGATTCTTTCCGGTCCAGCCGCGAGCCTGATGGCGACCATGGCGCTGGTTGAGGAGATCGGCGATGCGGTGGTGCTGGATATCGGCGGCACAACTACGGAAATCTCCCTTTTTTATCGAGGAGAACCGCTAACGGAACGAGATGGGGCGGAGATTGCCGGGTTTGCTACTTTAGTCCCAGCTTTGTTCTCCCGTTCATTGGGACTTGGTGGTGATAGTGCTGTTAACTATGATGGTCATAAGGTATCCATTGGTCCGTGGCGAGAAGGACCGCCTGTCGCGTTAGGAGGACCTCGAGTTACTCCCACCGATGCTGTAGTTGCTTTGGGGGCAGCAAACATTGGAGACCAAGAGCGGGCGATTCAAGCGCTAAAAGAAATGGGAGCTTGCTATGAAATTGATCCCATCATCATGGCCAAGAAGATTGTTACTGCTTTTTCGCTCAAAGCAGCGGAAGCTATCAATGAAATCTATATCTCTTTAAACAGTAGACCGGTTTATACCGTCTCACAGGTGATGGCCGGTGAGAATCTGAAGCCGGATCGGTTAATCGGGATGGGTGGTCCGGCGGCTTATTTTATTCCCAAAATTGCGGAACAGATGGGGTTGCCTTTTACGGTTCTTCCTTACCATGAAGCTGCTAATGCTATTGGCGCCGCGGCTAGCAGACCGACCGTCGCTACTACCCTGCGGGCTGATACTGCTCTGGGGAAGCTGGTTGTTCCGGAGTTAGACTATGTGGCCAATATTCCCCGCCCCTTGCTCTTTAATCTAGAAGCGGCAAGAAGGGAAGCAATCGCCAAAACAATCACTTATGCGGAGCAAATGGGCACTCTTTTCGAACCTTCTGAAATTGAGGTTACAGAGGAAGAAGTCTTTAACATGGTGCGCGGTTTTCATATGGTAGGTAAAAATTATACGCTGACAACGCAAGTGAAACCACAGGTCAGACGGATTAAGAAGCACCGGGATGAAATGGGGGAAGACAGTGAGTAGTAAAACAACAGTAGGATTGGTCTTTTTCCCGGCTTTCGATTGGGCAATTTCGCCGGATCACCCAGAAAGAGAAGAGAGGCTTTTATATACCAGAGATCAGATTCTGGAGGAAGGGTTGTTTGATCTGCCAGAGATCGAAGAATATCGACCCCAAATTGCTTCTCTTCAGGATATAGAAAGAGCCCATATTTGTGTTCCTTCGGCGCAAGAAGTGATTACCGAATCCCATCTCATTGCCGCTGGGGGAACGATGACCGCAGGAGAACTAGTGCTCAGTGGAAAAACCAAACGGGCTTTTGCCCTGCTTCGTCCGCCTGGACACCATGCGATGCGGGTCGTCCATGGTTCACGGGGCTTTTGCACAATTAACATTGAAGCTGTTCTAATCGAGTATTTACGAAAATTACATGGTGGCAAGTTTCGGTGCGCCATCGTCGATACTGATGCTCATCATGCGGATGGGACTCAGGATATATACTACAATGATCCGGATATTCTACATATCAGTATCCATCAGGATGGGCGGACATTATATCCGGGAACCGGCGCTATGGATGAACTGGGTGGCCCGGGCGCCTATGGAACATTGATTAACCTTCCACTGCCGCCGGGAAGCGGAGACGCAGAGTTATTATACGCTACCGAACAGTTAGTTCTTCCACTTCTTCAAGATTTTAAACCTGATCTGATCATTAATGCGGCCGGTCAGGATAACCATTTTACCGATCCGCTTACCAATATGAATATTACGGCTCAAGGCTATGCCCGGATGACTGAGTTACTATCACCGGATGTGGTTGTCTTGGAGGGAGGATATTCAATCGAAGGGGCTCTGCCTTATGTGAATGTAGGGATCATTCTGGCCTTAGCCGGGCTGGATTATACAGGAGTGATTGAACCTGAGCTTCCCCAGAAGTTAATTGATAACCAAGGGCGACTCCGGGAGGAAGTGGTAAGTAATGTTGGTTATTTGCAAGAAGTGTGGAGTAGAAGAAAGGAAAAAGACTTAGATCTTGTCTTCGGAGACAAGGAGTATGTTCAGCGGAAACGCCGTATTTACTATGATACGGATAATATAAGCGAACACCAGAGTGAGGAGATCAAAAGATGTCCATCCTGTAGTGGTTGCCGAAGGGTTTATTCGATTGCCGAGCGCCATTATGGTAGGCTTGTAAAAATCGGCGCAGTTTTAATTCCTTGGCATGCCTGCAGGAACTGCCGTCATGAAGCTGAGGAGGCTTATCAGCAATTAACCACTGAAGAAGGGTTAGACCATATTTACCTTCACGATCCGGAAGGAAAACAAGGAGACGAGGGCTGAAAAAGGCGGTCGCATATTTTGATAAGCACTGTGTTATAATATAATGTAACAAACCATGTGATATGATTAAAATTGCGAGTGGTTACATTGATAAACAAGGAGCTTATACAGAAGCTAAGAAGTTATTTTCAACCCCAAGAGGATGTTATCGCCGTCTATTTGTTTGGTTCTACGGTAAAAGGGAAGAACCGTATGGACAGTGATTTGGATTTGGCGGTGTTGTTTCATCCTACTCAAGATAAAATCCAGTGTTTTAAAGCGAAATTGGCGATAACCAATGACCTGGAAGAGATAATTGAGAAGAAAATTGATATAGTGGATATCGGACGCGCCGATCTTTTCTTTGTCCATCAAATTATGAAAAGCAAACTCTTAATAGTGGATAAGGACGTTCATTATCGTGTGCAATTTGAAGTTGGCTATCGTAAAAATTTTTTTGACAGGCAGAAATTTTACCGTCTTTACCAAGGGCAGGCTTTGAAAAGGTTAAAAGGGAGGTCATGACATTGGTTGAACACGACGTGATTTCCAGAATCTTAACTTCTTTAGATGAGTATCTGCGGGATTTAGATGAGATAAAGCTTAACAGTACTCTAAGGGATTTTATGAATGACAAGGTAACGCGGAGATATGCCGAGCGGACCCTGCAATTAGCAATAGAGGCTTGCCTGGACATTGCGCAACATATAATTTCTTACCAAGGCTTGCGGGAACCTTTTGATAATAAGGATTGTTTCAAGGTATTATTAGAAGCGGGAATCATCCCGGAGACATTGAACGAACGACTGATGAAAATGGCCCAATTTAGAAATATCGTCGTCCATGATTATTTAAAAATCAACCCCGAGATCGTTTTTGCGATTATTCAAAGAGATATTGGTGACATAACTACCTTCGCACAAATAATCGAAACTAGGTTTATCGAGGAAAAATTGATTTAAAGAGAGCAGCAATGGCAGAAAAATGAGATAGTCAGTTTGTGAGCATGATAGTATAGTCATAATTTTAGTTAGCAAAACAACCTATGGAAAACCATAGGTTGTTTTATAATCTATTTCTGGTTTTAATAAGAATGAGATAAATAAAAGGGGAAATTGCTATTTCTAAATATTGAATTTGGAAATAGTGGCAACAAGATTTTCCGCCATAGTTTGTAATTCATTGGCCATTTCTCTAACCTGTTCAGCAATAGCAGTCTGCTCTTCAATCGAAGCGGTTACTTCTTGGGAAGAAGCAGCTGATTCTTCGGAGATGGCGCTGATGTTTAAAGTAGCTTGGGTGGTCTCATCTTTGACCTCATTGATCCGCTTGATATGACTGTTAACGTCGGTTATCCGACTAACAATGCGATCCATTGATTGAATAATGTCATCAAAAGATTTTTGGGTTTGGAAGACCACTTTGAGTTGGTCCATTACAATAATATTAGCTTTAGCCACATTATCGGTGGAACTTTTTGCTTTGGCCTGCACTCCACGGAGGATCTCATTAATTGTTTTAGCTGCTGTTTCGGTACGTTCAGCCAGCTTATTTACTTCTTCGGCGACGACGGCAAATCCCAATCCCATTTCCTGCGCCCGGGCCGCTTCGATCGCTGCATTTAAAGCGAGTAAGTTTGTCTGTTCAGCAATATTTGAAATTAAGTCGGTAATACTTTTGATTTCTTCAGATTTCTTATTGAGTTCTGATATATCTGAAGAGATAGTAGTGGTAATTTCTTCGGTTTCATTAGCTTTTTTAATAAGTAATTCCATAATCGATTTAGCATGCAAACTTAAGTTTCGAGTAGAAGCGCTAATGTCTTCTACTTCAGCAAACTTAGTGGCCGCAACCTCTATTTCTTGATCTAACACCACCATCTGACGAGCGGTTTTTTCGGCTTCAGAGGTTTGTTCGATCGTTCCTTTCGTAATTTCACTAGAAGCAGTTGCGACAGCTTCAGCTGATTGAGCTGATTGAATTGAACTGGACTTTAAAACCTTGCTATGAGTCGATACAGAAGTAACTGCTTCTTTTGTATCTTTGATTAACTCCCCGATTGTGGTGGTCATGAGATTAAAACTATTTCCCAACTCGCTCAGTTCATCCTGGGTATCGATTTCAACTTTAACGGTAAGATCTCCGTCTCTTGCCTTTGCCATCGCTCCTTTTACTTGCTCCAGAGGGATCGAAATACTTAGTGAGACCCAATAAGAAATCACGACTGCGATTAGGATGATCATAAAGATAATTAGGAAAGTAAATATTCCAACCATGGTGGTTTCTTTAAATAAGTACTTATGCGGCGCGATACCTAAAATGTACCAATCCTTGGAAGGGATTTGACTATAAGTTACGAGCACGTTTTTATTTTTTAAGTGCGTAGAAAAAAACCCGTTTTTACTTTCGTTTAGTTGAAGAAGATCGTTAATTTTTTTACCTTCTAAGAAGTCGGTGATTTTTAACCCCAGTTCTTCAGTTTTAGGAGAAGAAAGGATTTTACCGTCTAATTTTAAAAGGAGTGAATAAGGGAGGTTTTCTACAGACATAGTAGGGGTATCATCATTGCTGGCATTAATTAGCCGGTTAATGTTACTGCCAAAAAAGCCAACCGTAAAAGCGCTAATTGGCTCGCGTGTTGACATATCATAGATGATACGAACTAAAGCAAGGTCAGTTCCAATTACCCCCCAACATAACTGGCCTTCTGCTTCTAATGCTTCCTTAAGAACATCGGATTCTTTTAAGTTAGCAAAATTATCGCTTAGATCAGTAGAACTTGTGCCAAGATAAGAGTGGCCTTTAAGAGAAGCCAACATGATATAGTGGACATCAGCATCAAACCCAAGCGAATCATTGAATAATCTTCGTAACTTTTCCGCTGATGCTTTCGAACCGTTATTAATAAAATCTTTAATAGCAGTTATATTGTCAAAATTCACTTGGAGATGAAGTGAAAGGTCTTCGTATTTTTGAACTTGCAATTCCAGGGTTGTAGCAGCTTGAACAAGACTTTCAAGCGAGTATTTTGTTATTTTGTTGGTAATAGTTTTTTTAGACGAATAAAAGGAAAAGAGACCTACAAAGGTAATAGGAATGATTGATAAAAGCAAAAAGAAAACAATTAAACGCCGTCTGATGGAAAGTTTTGAAATGTAACTTATAAATCCGCTGTAACCTTTAAAAAGGAAAGTTCCAATTACCCCTTTGTCTGGTGTCGAATTAACATTCGAGGCAGTATTTTTATCATTTCTAAAGTGAACCTGAGTGCCCAAAGTTATCACCTTTTTCAAATTTATATATTTACGTTTTAAGCTCTATTTATATATCGGTTTCTAATAAAAAATCTTGATAAAATAATCACTTATTAACCTTTTTTTTGCAGAAGGATGTATGTGGAGAGGTTATGGTACCGGAGTGGTGGATGTAAGAGGAGTTTTGGAGCAGGGTGTGCTTGATAACCCTAAAAAATATATTAAAATAGGCCTGAAAAACATATTAAGTTTTCTGCCGTTACTTTTAAAGAAAGAGCCCGGTTGTCTAGCAAGGTAAAAGCTTTTAATACCCAGGTTTTAAAGTAATACAAGGTATACAGTTGAGGCCAGGTAAACGGGGGAGCATTTGCTCCCCCGTTCTTTACAAGGCTTTAGTTCTTTAGCTGACTTGAATTAGTCATGAAGTTTTGCGGTGTTGTTCCGACTTGCTTAGGAGTTTTAAAATGAAGTGGCTTAAACCTTATATCAACTGGTTTGTTAGGGAAGTCTTCATCCTCAGCGTCACCGACTGTAGCAATAAATCCAAATTTCCCCCCGGAATAAGCTGAATCAGAAAATTCAGTTTCTTCCTTGCCATTAAAATAGACGATAAAAGTTGATGGTTTTTCACTACTGGGCACGACTTTGATGGTATTGATCGTATTGTAACCGGTATACAGATTGGCACTATGGTACCATTTTTTTTGCCCCGCTAAATCGTAGGTCCAGGTGTTTCCGGCGGCTTTTAAGATCAAATAATATCCGGTTGTATCGAGCAAAACACCATAAAACTGCTTATCTTCTTGTTCTTGGAGACAAAAGATAATACCATATCCCCAATTGGGGTTTCCCGATATTTTCTTTACTTGAGCTTCAACATAATCGGTAGGTTTTAATATCATGTCATTCCATGTCCAAAAACGCGAGCCATAGTTTTGTTTGTCGTTGGTATAAAACCTAATAAAACCTTCCCCATCGTCAACCCATCGATTAAAAATCCCTTCCAGCAATCCCCATAAAAGTATCAAAAATCCGGCCAACTGCCAACTTCTGATCCTTGACAAAAAGAAATAATCTATGGTATTATTACCACAGATCACTCCTCGATAGCTCAACGGTAGAGCA
>DHOO01000035.1:21581-34281 GCA_002409975.1 Firmicutes bacterium UBA5388 | reverse complement strand
CAACTCGGGGAGCCATTTTTTTATATAAATTTATGAATAAAAAACCTTATGGGAAACCATAGGTATTTCTTTGATAGTTGTTTATGTTAGTTTCGTTCATTGTACAACCCCCATTGTTATAGCGATTAAGATTTAAGAATACAAAGCTATAGTTGAATTCTGCAATCCCTTTGATAGAAAAACAATTAAAGAAAGGAAATAATGTTTCTGAATCATTAAGAGATGTAGATGGTACGATGATTTGACTACTTTAAGGTAAATTTAGGGTAACAATCGAAAAATAGTTTGACAAGCAATAATGTATGAGCTATAATTTGACATAGAAAATAACATAACATTTTTTGGGCGAAGACGATGACTTCCGGGCTTTATATGGTCACTTGGTCTGGAATGAGTGAGTAGTGAAACCGACGCTGAAGGTTTAATCACCTTTACGTCGGTTTTTTATATTAAATCTCTTAATAAATGTATGGGGGTTTTAAGATGAAAAAAGGATCTAAAACAGGATTACTCATTATTCTTCTTTGTTTAACTTTAAGCACAGTCTTGGCGGTGGAGAAAAGTCATGATATAATAGTTAACATCCCACAGTATGTCGAGCTTGATTTATCGGAGACCAGTATCACTTTGGGAAGTTTTATGGATGGAACTGGGGAAATAGTAGAACGCCTTGAAACTTTGGAGCCTTTAGTAGTTACGTATCGGTGTAACAGTCAGAATGGTTGGTCTTTAACAGTGGCTGCGTCAAACTTTGAACATAGTGTAGATCCTTTAAAAACTTTTCCTGTTTCTTACTTAACTTGGGGAACTGATTCCGGTGCTATTAACAAGCCAATGCCGCTTACGGGGGAAGGGCCTGCGGCTGTAGTAGCAGCAGGTAACGCTCTTGGTATTCAGAACGCTAACATCTACTATGCTGTTAATTATCCGGAAAATACATATGCGGGTGATTATAGTAGTATTGTTACTTATACCCTAATTGCTCATTAAAATAACAAGCAAAGCAGGTAATTAATATAAAAGGAATGAAGGATTTGTCTTCCGGCGCACGTAGAATAATTTTGCTCACCTTAGTGGTGGGCATTTTTGCCATGCCAGTGGGAGCTGCCAGCGTTGCCGTTTCACCTCCGCGCTTGACATTTACTCCCGGACCCGGTGGGTATTTTGAGGGAGAAATAGAGGTTTACGGAGCTAAAGACAAAGATATACGTGTTAAGACTTACTTTCTTGATTGGGATTTTGATCCCGCCGGCAATGTTCAATTTTATTCCGAACAAGATCGAGTTCAGCGTTCAGCTACTGCTTGGTTACAGCTTGAA
The DNA here is from genome assembly GCA_002409975.1 of Firmicutes bacterium UBA5388. GTDB lineage: Bacteria > Bacillota > UBA4882 > UBA10575 > UBA10575 > UBA5388. Next base: position 32,962 of record DHOO01000035.1, on the reverse strand, counting down.
CCAAAGGAGTTTCTTCTTCCGGCTAAGGTAAAAAAACATATCAAAGTGTGGGGTAGGGTTCCCGCGGGGACAGAGCCGGGTGACTATTGGAGTATGTTTTTTGTAGAATTCATACCCTTTTCTGGGTTGCAGACCAGTGGAGTAAAGATCAGTGGGCGAGTAGGGGGAAGTGTAACTATTACCGTGCCAGGAATGATTGTACCTACAGGTCGCATCAGTTCTTTTACTATTACATATAAAACAGAGGAAGAAAACCCTGAGCTCGGTGGAAAAATTATTTTTGAGAATACTGGCAATGGGATACTCGAACCAACTGGACGCCTAGAGATCAAAGATTTACAGAATAAGTTGATTGGCACAGTTCCAATTCCACCGGCTAAAATACTTCCTGGCGCTAAACGGGAAATTGAGCTAAGGCATACTCTTACCTTAGAACAAGGAAAATATATTGCCATCGCGCTATTAGATTATGGGGGAGAAAAACTAGCGGGTTATCAAAGGATCTTCGAGGTTAAGTAGGAAGGAGTGAGAGATGATGAGTAGACGTCTCCTTTCTTATGCCCTTTTATTACCACTAATGCTCCTGATTTTATCGTATCCAACCTCGACAGCAGATTTTGAGATGGAGTTTTTTATTCCTGAACGGGTGGAGATTGGGCTTTCTACGGAGTTTGTTGATCTTGGACTTCCACAGGGCGCTTATCCAGGCTACTTTGAAAAACAAAATGCGGTAAGAGTTGATTTTCGCTGTAATATTCTCGCTGACTGGGAAGTAAGGATTTACGCGTCAGATTTTTATGATGGCGCGAAAACCATCCCTATTTCCAGATTACAATGGAAAACAGAATCCAGTGCTTACCGGGGCATGTCTCCTGCGGGCGGCTATGAGATCCTGGCGCGGCGGCGAGATTATCCACCGAAGAAGGCCGGATTTAGATATAGTAAAAGCATCTCTTATCGTTTGGAGCTAAGGGGAGATGAAAGCGGAGGGACATATTCAGCGCCGGTTACATACACCTTATTCGTACCATAGGAGGTGGCCAGGTGTTTAGGACAAGGGTATTGTTGCTTACTATTTTATTAACGATCGCTGTTGCTTCTTGTCAGGTAAAGGCTGGGCTCTATGATACTTATCCGGATTTTTCATTTTTAATTTTATCGACTCCGATCGTAAGATTGGGTGATCTGAAAACCGATCCCTTAGATCCAACCCACGAGTACTTTGAAACAACTAATGCCTTGAGTGTCTTATTTTATACCCAGAGTTCTAAATGGGAAGTAGTAATGTCGGGGAGTGATTTTCAGTCCGGGAGTGAAAGTATCCCTTTACGGCAGATGGAATGGAAAAAGGAGGGCGCAAATTACAAAAAAATGTCATCTCCTGGGAAGAACACGGTCTTAGCGAAAGCTCAGGGGGAAGGAAACCTTTTTTACATGCTTAACCTATCATTTAGATTAGTGCTAGAAGGGGTAGAAATTCCAGGAAGATATGGAAATACAATGGTAATATCAATGATCTTTCCATAAGTTTTTTATAACTATTGATATTTATTGAAATTTAATATATAATTTAAACAGAAATAGTTACCAAGGATTTCTTGAAAAAGGCAAACCCTTTGAAAAATGGGGGCGCAAAGCTACGGGTCTAAAGTGCTAAAGTGTTTGTCACTATGATCGCCGGGCCGCCATAGTTATCCTTAAATTTTTTTTGGCGACCCTGCGTTCTGTGGAGGGAGAGTAGTGAAGCGATATCATCTGTATCCACAGTTTGCCGGGGTTTTGTTATTAATACTTCTAAGCTTAACTGGAGCAGGCGCTACAGAAAGCGCCATGGAACATAATATCAGTGTTAACGTGCCAGAAGCACTCCAGATCGAAGTGGGGGACAGTGCCCTCGCTTTTAACCTTTTTTCCCCGAACCCAGATGAGAAGTATCCGGCTGCTTCGTATCCGGCTTATTATACACCGACGTCTGTCAATAAATATGTTAGCATTAAACTCTTCTCCAATTGCGACAAGGAATGGAGCTTGATGATTGGAGGAGAAGCAGATAATGGTCTTAAAGTACAAGCAATTGAATGGTCTTTAGATCAGGTAAGTTGGTTTCCTTTAGAGTCACTTGGACAACCTATGAAACGGGGTGGGTTCACCTCTAATTGGTTGGAGATTAAGGTTTATTTCCGGCTTGTAATGTATGGAAATGAATATGCAGGAAATGGGGAATATAAGGTTCGAGTCTTTTATAATCTTTCTTCTTTATAGAAAAGAAGGAATAAACTCGATCGTATGTGAAAACTATAAGGATCTTTCTTTTATAAATAATTTATGCAATGCCTTAACTTAGGTCATCAACCAGAGATTTAAAGCTCGTTGTCACAATGGAAAAATTCGATCTCCTTCTCTACGGGTTGAAGCGGGAAGAAGACGACGGGTGGAGTATGCCGGTTGATTTTTATGTTGATAGGCGCGGGTTTAAGGTAATTTTTGTGCATTGCTTCGTCTTCAATCGCTAGTTGGTATTCGCCAGGAGCTAAGGTTAGGAAAAATGCGCCGTCGTTGTCGACAATTGTATCGAAGATCAGGCTCTGATTTTGATCGAATAATAGAACTTTTACCCCGGAAAGAACGGATTCTTCTGGATCATATTTTTGGTTGCCATTGGCATCGAGAAAAACTATTCCTTTAACTTCGATCGGCGGTAAATAGGGAGTGAAGACCCTAACCGATTTATTGATTTCGGTAGTGAGTTCATGCTTATGCTGCAGAGTATAATAATTATTATACTCTGATGGAAAGCTGATTGTATGCTGACCTTTGTTAATAAAGGGGACTTCCCAACTTCCATCTGTTTTAGTGACAGCTATTTTTTTGTCATTAAGAAAGACGGGGAGGTTGGGGATACCTGGTTCGCCTTGATCATATTCACCATTTTTATTTAGATCGAGAAAGGCCTTTCCATGAATTCCGCACCAAGGGGAAGGTAATAGGTAGAGGTCCTTTTGTTGGAGACTAAAGATCATGCTATAAGTTGGTTTGTGTTTGATAAGCGAAAGCTCGGTTGAAATTTGCCAAGAAGTATCAACCGAGGTTTTATATTTCAAGCCAGTCTGGAAACTTGTAAGTTTAGAGGCGTCTTCGGAAGCCAAATTCCAGTATAGTGAACCAGAACTATTCCAGCGATATCCAAGAGAATAATACCACCTTAAGCCTAATCCAGGGGTAAGTTGAAGCTGCTGACCTTTAGAGATAATAGTTGGGTTGATGATTCCTTCGAGGTAATTTTCAGTGGAAAAGCGGTAGTGATATTTTCCGTAAAGAAGTAATACTTTCCTTGTTTCTAAAAGGCGCTCATTGGTAAAACTAAACGCCAGGGACAGGTGATTTCTTTGTTGGCGATAAATGGTACCGGCTTTGAGCTCATTAATGCTTCCATCAAAACGATGAGTATAGGCAAACCCCAGATTTTGATCGCCTGTGGATAAACTGGACCAGACTTTAAGGGAAGGACATAAACTTTTTCCCGGAATGGTTTCGGTTTTTCCGACAAAACCTGAGGTTAAAGATTTATTCATAGCGGAATAGGATTTTCCGGTTACTGAAAATTCTTTGAAATCAGTTAAAGTATAAAAATCTTTTCCGATTTTAATTTCACTGAGAAACTCCCATTCTTGTTCTGTTCGCGCAAGGGAAATCGCCTCTTGATGCATGATATCTTGTTGGCCAAAACCAGCTGCTTCTTGGAGAGTTAATTCCCACCCATGAAGGGGTGAAGAAAGGAGTCGGTATTTACCTGCTAAGGCATGTTGGAAATAACTTTCATTTTCAGAATTATTAAGGTAGTCAAGCTTTAAGTTAAAGTGAGGAAGATTAAAACTGCTTCCCCACCAGAGTGGGGTGGACGCCTGAGTTAATGGACCAAGCCATATTTTCCACGGGAAAGCTCTTTGGTCCTGGAGGTAAAGGAGAGATGTAAAGGTAGGCGGTGGGATTAAACCATCCCAATTATGACCCAAAGACCCCATTCTTAGCGCCCATTTATCCCCGGTCATGCCCATAAACATCGTTGCTGAGGAAGAGGAGTAATGCGGACTAGTCAAGTAAAAGTTAAATGTTGTTTGGGGAAGGAGGTCCCCTCTAGCTCTCCAAACTAAAAACCATGGTAGCTGCCAGTTGGGATCAGGGGGGAGGTAACTAAAATTCAGGTCGGAACTTAAAGGAATAAGCAGATCATTAGTGCTAAAATTATCTGCTTGTTCGGCGATTAATACTTTGATTTTGTGCTCTGAAATCTCAAGTGAATCATTGCTGAGGTAAAGGACAAGTTGTTCAAGAGTTCCAGATGGAATAGACTTAGGAATGTGACAATTGATGATGGCTTCTCTCTTTTGACCGGGAGAGATGGAATTTAAATCAGGATTATCCCAGAACACGGTTGATCCTTTTTCGGAAACAACTCTTAATGAGAATTTTTCTTCAGTGGTTCCGTTGTTTATAATTTGAATGGGGATAAAAAGTTGTTGTCCCGCTTGAGCTCGAAGGTTCTCTGGGGCTTTAAAATCTAGTCGGCGAATGCTCTTAACTAGGGTTGTTACGGTGAAGGATTTTTCGGTGTTTTTTGACGATAACCATAAGTCAAGATGATCTTCTACTCCTCCGAGCGCGGTCGTAGGAATGAGCAGGGAAAGCACCAAAAAATCCTTTTCTCCTGGCTCGATGGTAAACTGCTCACTTTCTCCCAACAAGGACCAGCCTTGAGAAGAGACGGCTCTGACTTTGAAGGTGACAGGCGTTTGCTGGTAATTATCGATCTGAAAAATATAAGTAATAACTTCTTCCGGACCTGCTTCTTGATTAGGAGGAAGGGTAACATAAACACCAGGTGAAAAAATCCTGGTACTTTCAGCCAATTGTAGCTTTGGGCTGAAAAATATAAAAAGGATTGTGGTTAAAAGGATGGTTACTTTCCTTTTCAAAAGGTCAAGTCCTTTCACTGATAAAATAAATTGCAGCCAATAGGATCGCTAGTTTCTATTGATTAGTTCTAAATATGATGAGAAAATACCTTTCAACAAATGCTAAAATATGATAATTTTACAAAAATAAAAAGAGGAAACTTCTGATTAAAGAGGAAAAAGATCTATAGATACCAAAAAAAGGGTTTAAGGAGGATGAGGGATGGGCACGATCGAACATTTAGCAGTTTGGGTTTGCGCAGTCTTTTTACTTTATAATGTCATTAAATTTCCTTATCCTTACTCAGCTCGTTTAGTACTAATGATTGTTTTTTCTGCTTTTCTGGTTCAATTCGGGTATTACGTTCTTAACATTTTTCCTACGCAAACTGATCTTGAATACCGCTGTATTAATCTAGGCCGCTCCACTCTGCCTTTTTTTGTTTTATACTTCTCTTTTTATTATCCTTTCCCCAAAAAGATTATTTATCAAGCGCGATGGTTGACCCCTGTTTTAATAGTGCCCGTGCTAATATCTTTAATACTTACCGATCCTTTATTTTATCCTCAAGGAGCGATTAAACTGGTAGCGCCCTATTTAGTCAGTTGGATGGCGCTTTATCTCTTGTGGGGTTATTGGAATTTGCTCAGTTCCTTCCGCGGTATATTTTTGCAGGATATCCGGAAACAATTGTTCCTGTTAACAGTAGGAATAATGTTAATTTCGTGGGCTACTCTTTTTTCCGGAATCTTATATCCAGTGCTTGGCAAAGCATTCTACTACAAATTTAGTGGTTTATTTATTACTTGTTCTCTTATTCTTGTTTCCTACAGCTTTATCCGTTATGAATACTTTCAAAAACAGTTGAAAGAAAGGAATTCCAGACTGAATCGGGAAATTACTGCTGCTAGTAAGGGGTATTCGATCTTTTCACATGCAATCAAGAATTATCTTTCAGTTATTGATTATTTAGCTTCTGATTTTGCTATCGGAGATTACAATCATAGGATGGCGAAGATTAGGGAGCTTTGCCAAACTGTATCTGAACGTCTAAGTCATTTGGATCTATCGGTTCCAACGGGTAATTGGGGGACATTTGAACCAATTTCTCCCCTCTTGGAGGAGGTTAAAAATTCTCTTTCTGACTTGCCTCCCGAAATTAAGATTAATCTTGAGGTTAAGATGCCGGTAACCCCTGTTTATGTAGATAAACCTGCCCTCGTTCGTGTTTTTCAAAACTTAATTCGTAATGCGGTCGAAGCAATGCCCAATGGCGGGGATATATATATTGAAGCTCATCAAGAGGGGGACTATCTAATGATTACAATTACTGATCAGGGGATTGGTATTGAGGAGCAACGTTTGGGGGAGATCCTCTGGCCTTTTCAGACTTCTAAATCAATTTATGAGTCTTGGGGGTTGGGGCTCTCTTACTGTCAGTGGGTACTCTCTTATCATGGTGGGGGGATGACGATTGAAAGCGCTCAGGGGAGAGGAACGGTGATTAGAATATTATTATCGGTTGCGAAGTGGAGAGGAATCAGAAACAATATAGCATAATATTGTTTAAAGACGGTCAGAAAGGGAGAGAATAAAGAAAATTACTCTAAAGAGGTGTGGACTGATGACCGTTGCTTTAAAAATACTCCCACTATTTTTGGTCTTGTCTTTTCAAGGATGTAACCTTTGGGATTACTTAAAACCTCCTTCTCGGGAGCCGGCGCTGCCCCAGGGAAGCCGTACTGAGGCGAGGGAACTTTTGTATTCTTATCTTAACTCCCGAGTAGTTGGGGAAAGCACTGAAAATCTCCGCGCTTATTTGACAGAAGAGGCTTGGAATGATTACCGGAGTGGAAACTTAACTCTTCAATCTGGTAACAGTAAAGAATTTGTTGGGTATAAAATACTTGATGAGACGGATCTTTCCGGGGGGAGATATGCCTTTACCACTGTTATGCAGGGAGTGGACAGGGTGCGACCACAGGCGGAAAATACGACTGAAGATTTGATTGTTAGTTTTAGTAATGATGAATACCGGGTTTCTTCAGCTCGCTTGTTGCAGACAACTACCATCAGAACTGTTGGTGAAGATTTAATCTGGGTGGGTGCCGGGTCTGAAGGGAAGGAAAGTGAAGTTAAGATTTTTAACTTACAGGACTTTCCGCCAAGAATGGCGCCAATCGGAGGAACGAATGAGCAAGAATTTGGCGTTGGACGCAATGGATATTCGACGGTAGTTTTAAACCCAGAAGGACAACGAGCTGCTTTTGGGACTAGTGGCACGCACGGAGCAATGGCTGTGTTAACTTGGGAAGGGAAAATACCTGCTCCCGGGAGAGTTAAACTTATTCCTCTTGATCTCTTTTACGGAGGAAGAGTAAAACTACTTTCCTTCTCTCCAGACTCCAAGTATTTAGCTACAGAAATAGCCAGCCCGGCAGGAACAGACCGGGTTGAGATCTATCGCTCTGATCAGAGAAATAAACTTAACTTCCAGTTAGAACAGGCTTTTCCTATAGAACAGTATCATATCTCTTTTCAACATTGGGAAGTGAACAGTAAATCAATATTATTACGGGTAACCTCGGGACCAGAGCAAACCGGAGTTGAAGAAAAATTAGGGACTTGGCGAATTAACATTCAGACAGGAGAACGCGAGAAGGTTATCGGCGATTAAAACCAGGGAGGATACTTTGCATTGGGTTGATCGTAAAGGTCGAATCGGTGGAATCATTCATTGGTTGGATTTGCTCTTGCTGCTTGCTGTGGTCATGCTAATGATCAGGACAATAATTGTCTCTTGGCCACGATTTGATCGGAAGGAACAGAAGGACATTCGCCTGGAAATTCTGGTCTTAGGGTTCTCTACCGATTTGGCGGAGAGCATTGCTATCGGGCAGTGGGTAAAAGACCAAGCTTCCGGTGAGTTTATGGGTAAGATTATTCAAAAAGAGGCTTTTCCTACTCAGGTAAAAGCACGGGGGTTTGGTGAGCTTAATAAACCAGCGCTTTTTGAAAAACAGGATCTAATCCTGGTTTTGGAACGTTCAGGGAGAATAAATGAACGAGAAGGGATTTTTTTGGGAAAGGAGACCATCCGTTCTGGGCAAGAGAGGTTGTTTCATACTTTATATACTGAGTTTCCGGGGAAAATAAGCCGTATTTCTGTGGTTGGGGAGTGACTAAGGAGTTATCCGCCACCAGTTATTGGTTACTACAGCTTGTTTTGTGTTTACAAAAAGTTGTTAACGCCCTACTTAAGGTCAGAGGTTTAGTTAAGGATAGTCGGATTTTCATGGCTGTCCAGTGGTTGAGAAAAAAATTAGGCCCGGTGGGAGTTGAAGAGCAACAGGACCAACTCCAGTGGAGATTATATTGGGAACACTTTTTTCCTGCTATGCTCTTTTTTGTCTTATTATTTTCTGCTGATTCGCTTAGTTTTATTTTTTTTCTCCCTGGCCTTCTCTTCTCCTCATCTTTCCCCAGGAGAATAAGACCGGTTCTTCTCTGGAGCGCTTGGTCTTTTGTTTCCGCCTTGTTGGCGCCGAGCTTTCCTTCTGCTGTCATCAGTTTTTTTCAAGAGACCACTATCGTCCTGTCCGGCTTGGCAGCTGGGTTTTACAGCCGAGGCAAAAGAGAATGGTTTCAAATAATTCTCCTCTCTTTAGCGCTAGTGATCAGTCTGACTTTTCTTCAGGCTTATGCCGCGCCACCCTTTCCGCCGAGTTGGGTTCCACTTTCTGAAAAAGGGAAGATTCCGTTTCGGGTTACCGGCGCAGGGGATAATCCTAATCTAACCGGACTCTATTTGGCCTATATGTTACCGTTATTGTTAGTGGGATGGGAAAGTAAAAATGGGTATTGGAAAAAGATAGAAAGCTCCTGTTCGGGGATTTTATTTTTTCTTAGCCTACCTGCTCTTATTTTTACTTTTTCACGAACATCTTGGGTGGCTGCCGTTTTTACTCTGGTTTTTTATTGGTTGCCTAATGAAAAAGGGAAGATTATCCGTCTTATTTTGGTAATTATTATTATTGTTTGTATCTTTCCCCCCTTGGTCGCGCGGATACTGCATCATCCTTTTCAAAGCGGTACTTTTGAGTATCGAGTTCGAATCTGGAAGGAAACATGGGGGTTGGTACAGAAACATCCTGTTACCGGAGTGGGGAAAGAAGCGCTAATTTTTCACTTACATCATACACAGACCATGAGGGCAGATCATCTTCATAATCTATACCTTCAGTTGATAGTGGAAAAGGGGATCCCATCTCTTTTTATTATTTTTTGGATGGTTTATAATTTTATTTTAATACCATCATCGAGGAGTATTCACCAAAGCTCATTGCTGGAAAGGGGTATAAGAGCAGCATTACTTGGCCAATTAGTAGCTGGCTTAACTGAGAGTGTCTGGAATCCTCCATTGTTACATTTTTTATTCTGGTTCGGTTTTGCTTTGCTCAGAGAGGACTAGCTAAAAAAGGTTTGGCTCGGACTTTTGGGGTATGTAGGGGTGATTGAAAATGAAAAAAGTTTTTCTCTTTGGATATTATGGGTTTGGAAATCTTGGAGATGAACTTTTATGTGCGTATTATACTAGTTTGTTGGGCGCTCATTTTCCCGAATTGAAGTTAATTATTTTGAGGGATAAACCAAACGAACAAGAAATAGAGTATAAAACGGTCTCTCGCTGGAATCTTTGGCAGTTAAGTAAGATGATGGCCCCTGGCGATTTACTGGTAGGAGGGGGCGGTAGTATTTTTCAGGACGCAACCAGTAAAAGAAGTCTTTTCTATTATCTTGGTCTCTTAAGGCTTGCCGGCTGGCGGCACCTGGAAATTATCCTGGCAGGGCAAGGGCTGGGCCCTCTTTCTTCTTTGGGGAGGAGGCTGGTCGGGCCTTATTTAAACTCAGCTTTAGGAATCTCCTGCCGGGATCAGTGGTCATTAGCTACCCTGGTGGAAATGGGGGTTAATCGGCCTCTGTTGTATTTGGGGGTTGATCCTTTGTGGGATTTCCAGGCTCCGGAATTACTGTTCAAGCCGGCAAAAAGGCGGTATCGACCTTCTGCGCTTGGCTTTTTCTTTCGCAAAGAGGAGCGAAAGAGAAAGCAGCGTCTACTTTTTAGGTTAAAGTTAAGGTTTGAAGGGTTAAGATTGATTACCCTCTTCCCTGAAGATTATCCGGTTGCCGAGGTGGTTTCCCAGGAGATAGGGGCGTCTCCGCCTCTTCTGTTAACAGAAGTAAGGGATTTAGCAGCAATTGCCCCGGAACTGACCATGGTTATTGGGGAGAGGCTTCATGGTCTTTTACTGGCGGCGAAGTATGGTCTACCGGGTATTGGGCTGAGTAATGATCCTAAGATTAAAGCTTTCTGCCAACAAATGGAATGGCCTTGTTTTTCGTGGCAGGATTTATGTGTTGAAAATTTAATGGTAATGGCAATAGAGGAGGTTTTATCTGATCTCGGTTCGGCGGAACAGCAGGTTCTACAGAAGAGAACGGAGATGGAGAAAAAAGCGAGGGAGGAAAGGGATTGGTTTCTTCAGCTCATCGAGCAGACTTTAGTGAAGTAAGAAAAATCCTTGGTTTTCGAGTTAATATTATAAATCTTGAGGAAACGGTCGAACTTGTAGAGAAATTGCTTGCTTCCAGCCTGGAAAAGCAGGGGAAGAGAAGAGTGAGGATTGTCACTCTTAATCCTGAAATGTTGATGATGGGTGTAAAGGATCCACAGCTTTTCGTAGCTTTGCAGAGCGCAGATCTGGTTGTTCCCGATGGTATCGGTGTAGTTTGGGCTTTACGCCGGACCGGGGTTAAACAGCAACAAAGAGTCACCGGAATAGATTTAGTGGAAAAAGTATTAGCGAGACAAACTAATGGGCTAAGAATCTATCTACTAGGCGGAAAACCGGGAGTGGTTGAGGTTGCGGCTCTTAATCTTGTTCGCCGTTGGCCGGCGGTAAAAGTAGCTGGTTCGTATCATGGATACTTTCCCCCTGAGGAAAACCAGAAGATTATTCAAGATATTAATCAGGTGCGACCTGACCTACTGTTGGTTGGGATGGGGGTTCCGCGTCAGGAAATTTGGCTTCATAGCCACTGGCAAGCATTAGAGGCGTCGGTTGGAATCGGAGTGGGCGGTCTTTTTGATGTATGGGCGGGTAGAGTTAAAAGAGCGCCGAAGATTATGCGAAACATGGGGTTGGAATGGGTTTACCGCGCTTGGAAAGAACCAGAGCGGTGCAAGCGGCTCTTGGTTTTACCCGAATTTATGAGCAGGGTCTGGAGGGAAAGACTGACTAGTCGTCAACGTTAACCTTTAGATGGCACGTGAAAGAATGAAAATTACGACGAGCCATAGCGGTATTTGCCAGATTTTGAGACCTACAGTCGCAAAGGCTATTATTCATGCGAGCGACGAGCGACGA
>DHOO01000035.1:18012-21393 GCA_002409975.1 Firmicutes bacterium UBA5388 | reverse complement strand
TATCGAGAGCTATTTTCTAAGTAGACAGGGGGGATTGTGGATGAAAGCTTTAAAGGATCGGGTCAAAAGGGAAATTATTGATTATTTAGGGGTTTTTATGGGCGCAAACCTAACAGCTTTAGGTCTGGTCTGGTTTTTAATTCCTAACAAAATTGCAGCTGGCGGAGTAAGTGGCTTAGCAACGGTCTTATATTATTTATGGGGATGGCCGGTGGGGATGGTCTTATTTTTGATCAATACCCCACTCTTCTTAGCCGGTCTTGGTTTTTATGGTCCTCGCTTTGGGATTAAGACTTTTTTTGGTTCAACTTTTTTAGCGTTAGCCGTTGAATATTGGGGGAGGATGGTACATCCTTTAACGCTTGATCCTTTGTTGGCTTCTCTTTGTGGCGGAGCGTTGACCGGGATTGGGGTTGGTTTGGCTTTTAGGTACCGCGGGACCACAGGGGGGACTGATTTAGCGGCTAAACTGCTCAATCATTTTACCGCCCTAACTATGGGTCAGGCTTTGCTGGTTTTTGACGGACTAGTTATCGCTCTTGCCGGTATGGTTTTTAAATCTGCTGAATTAATGCTTTATGCCTTGATTGCTCTGGTCGCTGCTGGTAAAATGATAGATGGGGTCTTAGAAGGTTTTAATTACTCCAAAGGAGCCTTTATTATTTCCGACCAATCAGAAAGGATTGCCCAGAGAATTTTGGAAGAAATGAATCGGGGGGTAACAGGTCTTTCAGGGAGAGGGATCTATTCTGGAAAATGCCGGGAAGTTCTATTATGTATCGTCGGACGAGCTGAAGAAACTCGTCTGAAGCGACTTGTTAAGGAAGAAGACCCAAAAGCTTTTGTCATTATTACGAATGTTCATGAAGTATTAGGAGAAGGTTTTAAGGAATAAAAGAAAAATACTAAAAGGATGTTTTGCGCTGGATTAATGTTTGAAAATATCTAGAGAAAAAGGAAGGAATTTGATTCATTGACGCGAATAATATAAAGTAAAGAGCCATTATTGTCTTTTACGGAGATCTAGTGTGGACATGAAAATTTTCCCATATAAATCTCCAATGGTCCTGGGCTCATAAAATATATAAGAAAAGGAGGATTAGAAATGAGAAAAACTATGGTCGTGTTAGTTACGCTTGTTATGCTATTCTCAATCGTACCGGTAGCAATGGGTGGGTTTGAAGATGCTCCGAAAGCTAGCCATTGGGCATATGACAATTTTACTCTGCTTTATAATGCCGGGTTGTTAAAAGGCTATCCTGATGGGACTTTTAAAGGCGAGAGATATGCGACTCGTTATGAAATGGTCGAATTAACCGCAAGGATTCTCAAGTATTTAGAGAGTCGGATAGATGAAACAGACGGTATTAGTCTTCCCGAAAACGGAGGACGAATAGCTCTTGATGAGGCTCAAGCAAAAGAGCTGATCAGACAGGCTCTGTTGGAAGCGGATCCGATTAGCAGGACTGAGTTTGCAGCTCAAAAGGATGAGCAAGTAAACGAGATCTATGATGCTCTTGAAGCTCTGGAAGATGAGTTTAAAGCGGAGTTAGCCAAGAGAGGCGATGTCAACATTTCTTTGCTTGAGAGCAAAGTTGCTGCGCTCGAGCAAAAAGTGGAAGAACAGGACGCCAAGATTGAAACTGTAGCTAAAGATACTAAAAAAGTTAAAACCCTTAGCATTGTAGGTTTGATCCTTGGGGTGGCAGGAATTGTCTTCGGGTTTGTGCCTGCTAAGTAAAAAACATATCGGTTGTTGAGAACGAAGACCGTTTTTACGGTCTTCTTTTTTATGCGTGCCACTATATATTGTGGTGTGACCCCAAATCAAGGTAACAACGCAATTAGCTTTAACTGGTTTTTTCTTGACAGTGACAAGAGGGGTATGATAGATTAGCACTAATATGAATGAAAAAAATAAGATTTTGTGAAGAACCGGTCAATTTCTGGCCGCATTTTGAGTTATAAGAAGTTGATTGGTTGCGAGAAGGTGATACCAGTGCGAATTTATCATACTGAGCGCGATCTGGATCAGATTAAAACTTTACTTGACAGACGGAGCTTACTTTCGGTTAAAAATCGAAAATTAATAGAACAGGTAAGAGAGATTATTGATCGGGTTAGCCACGAGGGCGATGGCGCGCTTCTAGAATATACTTCAAGTTTCGATGGGGTAAAACTAACCACCGTAGATTTGAAGGTGACACCTGAAGAATTTGCAACAGCCTACTCGTATGTGGATGAGGAATTTCTATCAGCCTTAAAGGTGGCGCGAAATAATATTCTCGGCTTTCATCAAAAGCAGATGCGGCAATCCTGGATGACTTTTGATCAGCAAGGGGTCCTGCTGGGGCAAAGATACCTTCCCTTGGCATCGGCAGGACTTTACGTTCCGGGAGGGACCGGAGGGAAAACGCCTTTGGTCTCGACGGTATTAATGAATGCGCTTCCCGCTGTCGTAGCAGAGGTTCCTCGCATTGTGGTTTGTACTCCTCCCCGTTCAGATAAAACGATCAATCCCTTTTTGTTAGTAACGGCAGCAGAAGCCGGAGTCACAGAGGTTTATAAAGTCGGAGGGGCTCAGGCCATTGCAGCGTTGGCTTTTGGCACGAAGACGATTGCTCGGGTTGACAAGATTGTAGGCCCTGGTAATCTTTATGTTACCATGGCTAAACGTTTAGTTTATGGTGAAGTAGGTTTGGACATGCTCGCCGGACCCAGCGAAATTTTAATCATTGCGGATCAATCAGCGGATCCGGCTCTTGTGGCTGCTGATTTACTTTCCCAAGCGGAACATGGTCCGGTAGACGAAGCAGGAGCAATTTTATTAACTACTTCTGAGTCTTTATTAAGAGCGGTAGCCGCTCAGATCGAAAAACAACTGGCTGACTTACCTAGGGAAGAAATTGCCAGGGGGTCTTTGTTGAAAAGCGGCGGACTTATTTTAGTAAAAGATCTTGATGAAGCAATAGCTCTAGCGAATTTTGCAGCGCCGGAACACCTAGAATTGCAGATCTCCGAACCTTACCAGTGGGTATCGAAGATTAAAAATGCCGGGGCGGTATTTTTAGGGGCGTTTTCTCCCGAACCAATCGGTGACTATGTGGCGGGAACCAATCATGTTCTTCCTACTAATGGAACAGCACGTTTTGCTTCGGCGCTGAGCGTCGGTGATTTTATGAAAGAGATTAGCCTAATCGGCTATAACGAAGCAGGGCTTAAAGAGTATGGAAGAGCTGCGGTTACTCTTGCCAGGATTGAAGGGTTGGAAGCTCATGCACGGGCTGTGGAAAAAAGATTAAGGCGCCTTCCAGGGCGAGAAGGGGAATAAAAACATAAGATTTAAGGCTGTGTTAGTTAAGCTTTTTGCGTTGTATCCTT
>DHOO01000035.1:9008-17760 GCA_002409975.1 Firmicutes bacterium UBA5388 | reverse complement strand
CAAAAGACAACGCAAAAAGCCCTAGTTAGGGGAGAGGATGAAAGATGGCTCGGACTTCAACGCTTAACCGGGAAACTACTGAGACTAATATTAAATTAGCCATCGACTTAGATGGCGTCGGGGAATATCAGATCAAAACAGGGATTGGTTTTTTTGATCATATGTTATCCCATCTGGCCTACCATGGCCTGCTTGATCTGAAGATTGAGGCCTACGGTGATCTTCAGGTTGATGCTCACCATACGGTAGAAGATATTGGGATACTGCTCGGTGAAGCTTTTAAGGAAGCCCTGGGTAATAAAAAAGGTATTAATAGATATGGTTCGGCGATCGTGCCAATGGATGATGCCTTGGTGTTGGCCGCTGTTGATTTTAGCGGAAGAAGTTTTCTGAGTTTTGAAGTGCCATTGGGAGAAGGGAAGGTGGGAGCGGATTTCGATCTGGAGCTGGCGGAAGAGTTTTTTCTGGCCCTTTCCCGGGCGGGAATAAACATCCATCTGCGCTCTTTAGCGGGGAAGAATCGTCATCATTTGTTGGAAGCAACCTTTAAAGCTTTTGGGCGCGCGGTTCGAGAAGCAGTAACCATCGATCCTCGGAGGGTAGGGATTCCTTCCACTAAAGGGATCTTGATCTAATAGTCGCTTATGTGGCGATCATCCATATACGTCAAGAGATAAAACCACCCCAGCTTTGCTGGAGCACGTAAAAGGATGAAAATTGCGACGAGTATCGAGCAACGAGTGTCGAAAGGATGAAAATGGCGACGAAAAACAGAGCGGATGGAGAGAACAAAGATGATCATAATTCCGGCAATTGACTTAAAAGACGGAGCTTGTGTCCGCTTAGAACAAGGGGATTTTAGCCGCGAGACGGTGTACAGTTCCGATTTATTGGCAGTGGCCCAAGGATGGATAGCTGATGGCGCCGAAAGACTGCATCTCGTAGATTTGGACGGCGCCAAGGATGGTTATCCGGTCCAGAAAGAATTAGTTCTTCAACTCGCCCAGTCAGTAGCAGTCCCTGTGGAGATCGGTGGAGGAATCAGAGATGAAGAGACGGTCTCCTTTTATCTTGACCAGGGGGTGGAATGGGTGATCTTGGGTTCGGCGGCAGTATCAAATCCCAAGTTTGTCTCGACAGTATGCCGGCAATACCCGGGACGCATTATTTTAGGGGTTGACGCGAGAGAGGGAATGGTGGCGGTTGATGGCTGGCTAAAAACCAGTTCCCTAAAGGCGCTAGATCTGGTAAAACAGGCTGCGGACTGGGGTATTACCGAGGTTATCTATACTGATATTTCGCGGGATGGCATGCTCTCCGGACCAAATTTTGGTTCTTTAGAAGAAATGACAAAGTATAGTGGGATTAAGTTGATTGCCTCCGGGGGGATCTCCTCGTTAGCAGATCTGAAAAAACTAAAGAAGCTCCAACCCTTGGGTGTAATGGGCGCTATTGTTGGTAAAGCGCTTTATAGTGGAAAGCTAGATCTTAAAACAGCGATTAGTTTAGTTAAAGGAGAGAAGGGGAGATGACAATAAGAATTATCCCTTGCTTAGACGTGAAGGATGGAAGGGTGGTCAAAGGGGTTAATTTTTCTTCTCTGCGGGATACCGGTGATCCGGTGGAACTGGGGGCTTATTATGACCGCGAAGGCGCTGATGAACTTGTTTTTTTAGCAATTGCCGCTGCGCGGGAGCAAAGGAAAACTCTTCTGGAGATGGTCGCTAAGATCGCTCAGAAGATTTCCATTCCCTTTACCGTCGGAGGTGGTGTTTCCACCGTTGCTGGGATCGAGGAGCTATTGGCAGCGGGCGCTGATAAAATCTCCATCAATTCGGCGGCGGTCAAAAACCCGGAACTGTTATCAACAGCGGTCAGCAGGGTTGGCAGCCAGCGGCTAGTTTTAGCAGTGGATGCTAAAAGGCGGGGGCTGGCTGCTAATGAGGGGTGGGAAGTTTATATTAATGGTGGTCTTACGCCGACCGGTCTGGATGTTCTAGAGTGGGTTACTCATGCGGAAAAGTTAGGTGTCGGGGAGCTTTTAGTAACAAGCATGGATACTGATGGGACAAAAGATGGCTATGATTATGAGCTCTTGCGGGCTGTTAGGGACCAGGTGAAGATGCCGGTGATTGCCTCCGGAGGAGCAGGAAAATTAGAACATTTACGTGATGCTGTCCTCAAAGGAAAGGCCGATGCGGTACTGGCTGCCTCTATTTTCCATTTTCAGACCTATACTATTCATGAGGTTAAGGACTACCTGGCTTCAGCCGGGATAGCGGTCAGAATGTAGAGAAATTGAGGGGCGAAAGGAAGGAACCCGATGAATAAGGATGAACTCTTAACTGAAGTTAAATTTGATGATAAAGGTTTAATTACTGCGGTGCTTCAGGATTTTAACACCGGCGAAGTTTTGATGGTTGGCTTTATGAACCAAGAAGCTTTAAAAAAGACGATAGAAACTGACGAAGCCTGGTTTTTTAGCAGGAGTCGCCAGGAATTATGGCATAAAGGAGAAACCTCTGGACATCTTCAAAAAATAAAGGAGATTAAGCTTGATTGTGACGGAGATGCTCTTCTGCTCAAAGTAGAATCAGTCGGGGGTCAGGTTTGTCATACTGGGAAGCGGAGTTGTTTCTTTCGTAGTGTTGGGGTACAGGAGGATGTTACTCCTGTAGCGAAAAAGGAATTTCAGTTGATAAACGAACTCTATCAGCTAATCCTTGACCGGAAGGTCAACCCGAAAGAAGGCTCTTATACTTGTTACCTTTGGGAGCAGGGACAGGATAAGATGTTGAAAAAAGTTGGAGAAGAGGCGGCTGAAGTAATCATTGGTTCCAAAAACAATTGTCAAGATGAGGTTGTCTATGAGACCGCAGACTTAATTTTCCACTTGTTAGTACTATTGGCTTGGCATGGGATTAAACCGGCTGAGATCATCAGAGAGTTGGAAAAACGTCGTTAAGTTGAGAATATTGCGCAGTCGACGGGAGTGAAGTGGTAGTGGAATTATGGATGAAAGATCTTAACCCGGCACAACAGGAAGCGGTCTGCCATACAGAGGGACCGCTTCTCATTTTAGCCGGAGCCGGGAGCGGGAAGACCCGGGTGCTAACTTATCGGATAGCTAAACTTTTGCTGAACGGAGTTAATTCGAGAAACATTCTGGCGGTGACCTTTACGAATAAAGCGGCTCAAGAAATGAGAGAAAGGGTAAGCGCCTTAATCGGACCGCAGGCTGAAAGCATTTGGCTTGCGACTTTTCATGCTACTTGTGTCCGTATTTTGAGACAAGATGGGGCGGCTATCGGTCTCGACAAGAACTTTGTGATCTACGACTCTTCAGATCAGTTGACAGTCGTTAAACAGGTTATGCGCGAACTAAACCTCAGTGAGAATAATTTTAATCCGCGAGCGGTATTAGCAACAATCTCAAATGCAAAAAATGAATTGGTTGGACCAAAGGAGTATGAGAAACAGGCCGCAGATTTCTGGGCAGAAGTTGTTAGGAAGGTCTACCCTCTTTATCAGCAGAGACTATGGCAGAATTCCGCTGTTGACTTTGATGATTTAATTATGCTCACTATCCGTTTGTTCCGGGAATACCCGGCGGTTCTTAGCAAATATCAGGATAGATTCAAATATATTATGATTGATGAGTATCAGGATACAAATCATGCTCAGTATGTGCTCGTCCATCTACTGGCGAGTAAAGAGCGTAACCTCTGCGTGGTCGGGGATGATGACCAATCGATCTATAGCTTCCGCAGCGCGGATATTAGAAATATCCTTGACTTTGAGAAAGATTATCCTGAAGTTAAAATAGTAAAGTTAGAGCAGAATTACCGGTCCACCAAAAACATCCTAAAAGCTGCTAATGAAGTAATCAGGAATAATTATTCCCGGAAAAGCAAGACGCTTTGGACGGAGAATGAAGAAGGAATGTTGGTGACGGTCTTAAAAGCGGCCGATGAAAGGGAAGAAGCCTGGCTGGTCTCCTCGGCGCTGGAGAGTTTAATCGGTAAAGAAGGAAGGAAATTCTCTGATTTTGCTCTTCTCTACCGAACTAATGCGCAGTCTCGGGTCTTTGAGGAAGTCTTTATCCAAAAGGGCATTCCCTATAAAGTCGTAGGTGGTCAGCGTTTTTACGACCGCAAAGAAATAAGGGACCTTCTGAGTTATCTGAAATTAGTTTACAATCCCAACGATCGCATAAGTTTAAGGCGGGTGATTAACACTCCCAAACGAGGAATCGGGGAAACTACTGTTGAACGGTTGTTTACTTTTTTAGAGGAGAGCGGTTTAAGCATTCTGGAGGGTTTATATCAAGTAGCAGAAGCTTCTACCCTGACAAATAGGGCAATTACACTCTTAACTAGGTTTTATCAGTTTCTCCAAGAGATGGTTGTGCTTAAAGAAACTGCAACTATTTCTGAGCTAACCAAGAGGATAATGGAAGACTCGGGCTACCTCGGGAGTTTACAGCAAGAAGATACGGTGGAGGCAGAGAGTAGGTTAGAAAATCTTAATGAGTTTCTTTCGATTACTACTGGATTTGAGAAGGAAAGTGAAGACAAATCACTGGGGGCTTTTTTGGAGACCGTTGCTTTAGTCGCGGATGTTGATAATTATAACCAGGAGCAAGATGGCGTCACTTTAATGACCATCCACTCAGCAAAGGGTCTGGAATTCCCCGTTGTGTTCCTGGTAGGAATGGAAGAGGGGGTTTTTCCTCATAGTCGCTCTCTGCTTGACCAGGCTGAACTGGAAGAAGAGAGAAGACTCTGTTATGTAGGGATGACGAGAGCTTGTCAGCAATTATATCTAACTTATGCGGTGATGCGTACCTTATACGGAAACACTCAGTATGGTGTGGCCTCAAGATTTCTGCAAGAAATACCCGATGAGTTGCTTGCTAAACCTGGAGAGTCCAAGCAGGCTACTGCTTTACAACGAAAATTGACGGCGCCTAATTCTAAGAGAGAAGAAGGAAAGACTCTGGTTATTTATAGGCCTGGCGATAAAATCACTCATCGGAAGTGGGGATGCGGAACGATCATTTCCGTACAGGGTGAAGGTAAAAATTCTTCAGCTAAGGTTGCTTTTCCCGGGTTGGGGATTAAAGAACTTCTTTTAGACTTAGCCCCGATCGATAAAATTAACTAGTTTCCAATATATTCCTAAAAGCTCTTAGCTAGCAGGGGGAGGAACGTCCAGTGAAGAGTCGAAGATCTATTAAGGTCAACAATAGTTTTAGCAGGAGGATTCGATGGTGGAAAGATCTTCGGTTTGGAAAACAGTACCTCTTTATCTCATATTATTTTTAATGATCGTGATTTTCCCATTGAGAGGAGAGGGAAACGAGGCCCTTCTCCCGATCTCTTTCGAAGGAGAACAAGTGCAGGGTATTTCTAGTTTGGTGGTGGGGAAGACGCCTTTTTTAGCCTTGCCTTTTTTCCGTACTTATTTATCGGCTAAGGTAACCGTGACTCCCAAAGGTGAAATTAGGATGGTGGTTGGCTCTCTGACCGCCAGTCTAAAAGTAGGGGAAGAAGATTGTGCTTGGAATGGAAAGCAGGAAAGGCTGAAGAATGCGCCACGCCAAATAGGGGATGAAGTTTGGCTTCCTTTGGAAATTGCTGATCGACTGGGAGTAGCCGGTAAAATTGAGAAAGAGACACTTGCTTTGCAGTGGAAAGGAAAATATCTCTTAGGAATCGAACAAACGAACCAAAGCAAGATGGGTTATACGCTGAAAATCACTGGAGATTATACTTATCAATCTTTTTTGCTGGAGAAACCCGATCGCTTGGTCATTGATCTTAATGGAATAGAGCTATCTCCTTTTTTGTCGACCATAGATCTTGCCGGCGCGCCGGTTAAAGGAGTACGGGTGAGCCGCTTTGACCGCGATACAGTACGGGTGGTTTTTGATCTTGATTTTTTAGTGGGATATAAGCTCCTCCAGACTTCTACACAACCAAGGGAACTGCAGTTAATATTAAACGCCTTCTTAAAGGATGTGAGCTTTCACTCAGCCACTAAAACACCGGAAATCTACATTGATACTTCGTACCCAGTTAGCTACAGAACTGATTATCTGTTCGATCCCCATCGCATCGTGCTTGATCTTTGGGATGTAACCCTAACTGGACCAATGACCACTATTCCGGGGAATAATGGTTGGGTAAAGAATATTAGAGTCAGCCAGTTTGACCCACATACCATTCGCCTGGTATTGGAGATTAAAGAACCCAGGAACTGTATAATTACCACTGCTCAGGAGAATATGGGCCGCTTGGTGATTAAAACCGTTCAAGAGTTGTTAGGAGCTTCTTGGGTTAAAGATGGTAGCGCCAGCGAATTAGTGTTAAGAAGTTCCGGTGAAATGAAGGCGGACCCCATTTTTGATGAAAAAACGAAGACGCTACTAATTAACCTGCATCATATAGAAGTAAAGGAGCAGATGCTTTCTGAGCTAAACAAAGAATCAACTTTTCGGGTAAGGGAAAAAGATCCGGCGATGGTTCAAGTAGAGTTACCTATCCCTGAGCATCATCAGTATAGTATAATGCTTAATGAAGATCGGAGTATAATGACGATTAGAATTGAGAATGCTCCGCTTTTTGGTAAGATTATTCTTCTCGATCCCGGTCATGGTGGGGCGGATGCGGGCGCTATTAGTAGACACGGGCTCAGGGAGAAAGATCTGAATTTAGATGTGGCGGTCAGACTTAAGAAGTATTTGGAAAATTTGGGAGCCCAGGTCTTGTTGACAAGAGATGATGACCGTTATCTCTGGTTATATGATCGAGTGGCCATTGCCAATCGGGTAGGCGCTGGAGTTATGATTAGTATTCACGCCAACAATCATGACAATCCAAAGATTAATGGTCTCGAGGTCTGGCATCATCCGGAACGGCAAGAAAGTGCGGTGCTAGCCGATTTTCTGGCCAAAGAGGTAATCAGGAAAACGAAGCTCTATTTTCGAGGAATTATGGCGAGTAAAGATTTTGTGCTTCCCCGGGAAACAGAGATGCCTACGGTCATCTTTGAAATGGGCTTTATTTCGAATAGTGAGGAAGAAAAGCTCCTCCGTGCTTCGGAGTTTAAAGATAAGATTGCTAAAGGCTTATGTCAGGGTTTATTAAACTATTTTCAGACGCAAACTACTTTGGCGGAATAAGTTGTCAACGGCAACCACCACTTGACCCAAGCAAAAAAATCAAGTTGTTAGTTGATGTTGATCGATAATAAACTTCCCGTTTTTGGAGTGAGCGGGTTCCATAGGAGTTGAACGAAAGATGAAACCTTATTTACTAATTGATTTTGGCAGTACGTATACGAAAATGACCGCAGTTGACTTGGATCAAGCTGAGATTTTAGGAACGGCAAGCTCATTAACAACCGTGGAAGATGGTCTGATCGTAGGGTATAGGACTGCCCTTGAAAAGTTGGAAAAAAGAATAGGTCAGCTCAATTATGAACAACGCTTGGCTTGTAGTAGCGCGGCGGGCGGTCTGAAGATGGTAGCCATCGGGTTAGTGCCAGAATTAACAGTGGAAGCAGCTAAAAGAGCAGCTATGGGCGCAGGGGCGCGAGTGATCGGCGCCTATGGCTTTGAACTTTCCGGCGCAGAGATTGAGGAGATCATCTCTCTCCAACCGGACCTACTGCTTTTAGCGGGAGGAACTGATGGGGGGAATAAGGAGACTATTCTTCATAATGCGCGGCTGCTGGCTGGAAGCGAGTTAACTGTTCCGGTGATCATCGCAGGAAATAAAACAGTTGCGCCGACGGTAGAAGAAACATTAACAAAAGCAGGGAAAACTTGTTATCGAGTAGCCAATGTCCTTCCTGAACTGGGAAAGCTAAATATTGAACCGGTTCAAGCTGAGATTAGAGAGATTTTTTTAAAACGGATCATTCAGGCTAAAGGTTTAGATCAAGTGGAAAAACTGATTGATGGTATTACCATGCCGACTCCAATGGCTGTTCTTTCTGCGGCAGAACGTTTGGCGCACGGCGCCGGTAATCAACAGCCCGGGTGGGGTGCTCTTCTACTGGTGGATGTAGGGGGCGCTACTACCGATGTACATAGCATTGCCGAAGGGTTACCTACCGAACCTAATGTTTTTCTCCACGGATTACCTGAACCGAAGGTTAAAAGGACAGTCGAAGGCGATTTAGGAATGAGATATAGCGCTTATGCTTTAATGGAACATTTTACCCCAAAGTTAGTGGCGATGCTGGCCAAGCTGCCTGAAGAAGAAGTGATTAATGGAGTTAAAGAACGCTCCTCTTCTGTTTACTACCAACCAGGTAATGCCGGTGATGAACGACTAGAGGAAACCTTGGGTTACCTGGCGGTTAAGGGCGCTACTCAAAGACATGCGGGTAAAGTGGAGAAGTTTTATACCTCTCACGGGATCTCCTATCTTCAAGAGGGGAAAGATCTGACCACCATAAAAACAGTAATCGGAACTGGAGGGATTTTGGCTTATTCTCAGACGGGAAAAAAAATTCTCACAGGGGTTCTTGCTGACCCCAGCACACCTGAGATCTTAACACCAATACAACCTCAGTTTTATCTAGACCGAAGCTATCTTTTTTCAACCTTGGGGTTACTTGCCAAACAATACCCGGCTATTACTTTTCGTCTCTTGGAAAGAGCTTTAACTCAAGTTTAAATAAAAGTTTTATATAAAGTGAATGAGGGAATTGCCTAATTGGGCTTTTTGCGTTGTCTTTT
>DHOO01000035.1:0-8837 GCA_002409975.1 Firmicutes bacterium UBA5388 | reverse complement strand
TAGCCTAATACCAGTCAAACACTATATATTGTATTGTGACCTTTTAAAATGGATACAACGCAAAAAGCTCTAATTACCTTAAGCTTGTATTAACCGCAATACATAGTATATTAGGTAGTCGCTCACGCTGGCTACCTAGTTGCTCATGCCGGTGACCTCTGTAATCACGAAGTGATTTTAAATCAAAAACCGGGTGAGTCGACCGGTATCCTGTAAGATGAAAATGGGGCCGGGTGAATCGACAAGCATAAGGGATTTTTTTGTGGTCAAATCTTAAATAATAGAATTAGGTAGTTCCTATTGTAGCAAGAGTATTTCTATGGGAATTATAGAAGTGTTAGGGCAAAATTTCTGTGGTTGACAGCGGGAAGTTGGTTATATATAGTAAAGATTAATCAATTATGTGGCGAGATAGATATCTTGGTAAGAAAAGATTAAACGCCTTTTTGTAAACTGAATAAAAATGAGACGGAGGACAAAATGGAACGAGTAGACGGAAGACTAGCGGACGAGTTACGACCGGTTAAAATCAGTAGAAACTTTATTCAACCAGCGGAAGGCTCGGTACTGATTGAGGTAGGTGGGACAAAAGTAATATGTACGGCGACAATTGAGGATAAAGTACCAATGTGGTTGCGTGGTAGCGGTCAAGGGTGGATAACTGCAGAGTATGCCATGATTCCTAGGGCTACTCCGCAGAGAAATATTAGAGAAGTCTCCAAAGGTAAACCAAGTGGTCGTTCTCAGGAAATACAACGCTTAGTAGGACGTGCTTTGCGTTCAGTTGTAAATTTAGCGGCTCTTGGGGAGAAAACGGTCTGGATTGACTGTGATGTAATACAAGCAGATGGGGGAACAAGGACTGCTTCCATTACCGGTTCTTTTGTAGCACTGGTTGATGCTTTAGCTGCGGTTGCTAAGGATGATAAGGAACAGTTACCTTTATATGATTTCTTAGCTGCTACCAGTGTAGGAATTGTCGATAATCAGCTGCTTTTAGATCTATGTTATCACGAAGATGCCAAAGCTTCTGTTGATATGAATCTGGTGATGACCGGGAACGGACAACTAGTTGAAGTACAGGCGACAGCCGAAGGCTCTCCTTTTTCCCATGATGAATTCGAGATTCTTTTAAGCTTGGCAAACAAAGGGATCAATGAATTGATTGCTTTTCAAGCCGGGGTGCTGGGAGATCTGGCCAAGAGAATCGGAGGGATGTCAAGTGCCAAGAATCGTTCTGGCCTCAAGGAATAAGGGGAAATTAAAGGAGCTTAAAATGCTCCTTTCCGATTTGCGTTGGGAAGTCTGTTCTCTCCTTGATTATTCTGGAGTTCCTGAAGTGGAGGAAGATGGCGTAACTTTTATAGAAAATGCTATTAAAAAAGCCACCACTGTTGCTCGCTATCTAAATGAATGGACGGTCGCCGATGATTCTGGGCTCGAGGTAGATGCTTTAAAGGGAGCCCCGGGGGTTCGGTCTGCTCGTTTCGCCGGAGTACAGGGGGATGATCAGGCAAATAATGAAAAACTTTTGCAGAAGCTTACTGCGGTAGCATGGGAAAAAAGGACGGCTCGTTTCCGTTCAGCATTGGCGTTCGCTTCCCCTGAAGGGGAGGTCTGGACGACAGAAGGATGGTGTGAAGGGGTTATCTCCTTTGAACCAAGGGGGGAAGGTGGATTTGGTTATGACCCCCTCTTTTATTTACCGGAGCTGGAATTAACCATGGCCGAACTTTCGGATGAAGAAAAGAATAAGATTAGTCATCGAGCAATGGCGATGAAAAACTTCCGCGCTTACTTAAAAGATGCCTCAGGGGCTTAAACGAACTATTATGGAGAATTGTATTATTCAAGGGGCGTTAACATGCGAATTTTGGTAGTCAGTGATACGCACGGTAACTATCATCTTCTAAATAGAATTTTGAAAACAGCAGGTACGGTCGATCTGTTTCTACATGCTGGGGATGGGGGAAATGATCTGCTTCAAGTAGCTCAAGATTTTCCGTCTCTCTCCGTCCAGGGGGTGACAGGAAACTGTGATTATTTTTCTGCCCGTCCACAGGAATTGCTTTTTGAGGTTGGAGGAAAGAAAATATTTCTTACGCATGGACATCAATACGGAGTAAAACGGGATCTTCTTCGCTTAATATTGAAGGGGAAAGAGAGTGGCGCGGAGCTTATCATCTTCGGTCATACCCATCTTCCACTGTTCGAGCAAGCGCACGGTCTGTTTATTTTTAATCCTGGAAGTCTTTCCCGTTATAGCTTAGGGCGCAGTCCCAGTTATGGAGAGATTGAGATCGGACCTGATGGGATTAAGCCGGATGTCAAGTTTCTTTGTTAAGAAATAAAAAGGAGATAGACTATTTAAGTCTACCTCCTTTTTTACTTCGAGATTAGTGTGAAGTTCTATTTACCAGCTAATCTTACTTTTAGTTCTTGCTGGCTTTCTTACCATCTACTTGTAGCGTCTTGTTTCAGTAGGATCAGACAATCAATCGCCTCAGTAGTGGAGAACAGATAATTTTCAATCAGATCAACTATATAATTAAAGGTGTTTTCTTCCGGAGATAGACGGTAAGAGGCGATCCGGATTTGCCGTAAAAAGTTTAAGAATTCAGAGCGAGAGACCTGACCCAAATCAAAAATACAAAGTTCTAAGATGAGGTTATTAATCCGGTCGCTAAGGGAGAGGTAGCTACGGGCTGAAACCTGTTGCGAATATAAATAATCAGCGAACCTAACAGGATCGATCCTGCGCTCTTTAGCTTTATCGGTAAGACGGACGATCAAAGCCAGTTCCTGATCAATAGTACCCAGGTAGAGATAACGTAACTCACTAAGTTCGCTAGGAGATTTTGGAGTACTAGAAGGTGGTCTGAACTCAAAATCCTTTTTGCTTTGCCCTGGAGGGGTGAGCTGAAACCAGAATTGAAAAAATTTATCGGAGCTTGGTTGGTTGGATGGGAACGAAGGTTTGCTAATCTCCACATCTTTACTTGACTGGGAACTAGATTGGGCAAAAACTTCCTGAGAAAGAAGCAAACACAAGACCAGAAAAATAAAGAAAGAAAAAGTGGCACGCTTATGTAAGTGACTCATTTTTTAACCTCCAAAATAATAATTGAAGTTCGTTTCGGATGCGTCATGATAGTTTAAATTATTCGCGATTGCTTAAAAAATCCCTTTGAGGGTTGTCCTTTTTGCACTAGAATTAAAGAAGTAGTTTCTTAACAAATTATCCTTGGAGGGAAAGGAAAATTAGCATATAATTAATATTATAGTTTGCTCACAAAAAGCAAATTACCTTTCGTTAGCATAAGGTAATTGTAGATTCTCTCAATTCAGATAAAAAGGAAGGAGGTAATCATATCGAACCAGTAATCGGAATTACCTGCCAGTATGATCGGGAAAAAACTCCGGATCAGTATCTGTTAGCTGGAGCTTATTGCCGTTCGATAGAAAGAGCGGGTGGGATTCCAGTGTTACTGCCATCACCTCTTCTTCAATCATCATTAACTTCTTTCCGGCGCCCACTAGCTACTTTCTGTCAGGGCCTATTATTAAGTGGGGGTGGAGATTTTGCTCCCAGTTTCTATGACGAGCCTCCCCATCCCCAATTAGGAGAGGTCCAAGTTGAACGGGACCAATGGGAGCTGACTCTAATTCGTAAAGCTTATCAGGAAGGGATACCGATCCTTGGAATCTGTAGAGGGTCACAAGCTATAAATATCGCTTGGGGAGGGAGCCTGTATCAGGACCTAACCACGCAGTATCTAGGGGCTAAAGAACATAAGCAGAGTAGGCCCGGAGATCAGGTTAGCCACCAGATACGGCTTGAAGAGTCTACCCTTTTGTTTTCTTTAATTGGGAAAAAAGAGCTTTGGACCAACTCCCATCATCATCAGGCAGTAAAAAGTTTGGCCCCCGGCTTAAAGATTTCCGCCCGGAGTGGCGATGATGGAGTAATTGAAGGGATCGAGTTTGCCGGCGCCCATTTTATCCTGGGAGTCCAGTGGCATCCCGAACGGCTCCTAACCGCAGAATCCCATCAGTTATTTACCGGCTTTATCCGGGCCTGTCAGGAGATGACGGACAGGAAAGGCTGTTCATAACATATACTCTTAATTTTATTTTCTAGTGGCCGGATAGAAATATCGAATGATCTTTAAAATTTATAGTGGGGGGTATAAAAGATAAATAAAAGAAGATTGACTTATATTTCCCTGGTGGTATTAGGCTTGTTGGTTTTGCTGTTTTCCGGTTGTAAGAGCGTCATTAGTCAAGGGGTTACTGGTCGTGTAACAAGTGCTGATCCAGGACAGGGAATTTCAGGAGTGAAAATTATATATAGTGGATCTAGAAGCGGAACGACAACTACTAATTATAGAGGAGAATGGTTTATCCCAGCTAATGATGGGGAGTGGTTAGTAATTAAAGCCGAGAAACCACATTTTATGTTTCATCCACTAGAAATGAGAGTGGTAGTAGGGAGAGATAATCACCAAGATTTTAAGGTGGTTGCATTTCGAGATGACTTCGAAGATCCATCAAGCGGCTGGTTAGTAGATTACGATTATAAATATACTACTGATAAAGAAGATAATATTTACCTGATGAAAACTACTAATTATCTCGCCGTAACGGCGCCTGTGAAAAGTTCGACGTGTTACACAGCACAGGCAACAATGTATAAAGATCCCTTTTTGGGAAGTGGGAATGGGAAATATGGTTTAATCTTTAATATGACAACCTTTGATGATATTCACTATGCTTTTTGTGTGAATTCTGAGGGAATGTATGAAATAGTCGAGTTTGTAAATAGAATACCTACTGTTAAACATAGTGGTACGCATCCTTACATTTCTACTGTAAATATCCTAGGTGTTGATCAAAACGGTACTAACGTAGTTTTATATCTCAATGGGGGTTGGGTTGGTGAATTGACAGTATATGATCATGGGAATGTAGATAGTCTGCACGTTGGTCTCTATGCGGAGGCAAATAGCGGAACTTATTATGCTAATTATGATGATTTTAAATTAACTTCCCTAGGTTTAAGATTGTTACCACAATTTAGACAGTTAGATATAAATACAACTAGAGTTAATGGAGGAAATAAAACAGAATAGATAAATTGTAATTTCTTGATTTAATGAGCTATCTGATTTAATTTTTATTATAATAGCTTAACAAAAATAAAAAGCCTCTAGTTTGCCTTTATGTCGAGCTAGAGGGCTTTTTATATCTCTTTTTAATATTAAAAAATCATGTAACTCTTTGTGTATGATAAAATAAGGTATATCTATGTAAAACACGTTTTTATTAGGTATTGTAAATTGAAGCTTAAATAAAACTTATCATAACAAAGTACAGGGAGGAGATCTTGTGAGAAAAAATCAGATTATTGTTGTTTATGGGGACAATCCTCAAGGGATGGTAAAAACTCTGCTGCAGACGATAAAACCTGAAGAGCAGCTACCACGGGGAGCTAAAATCGGTTTAAAACCGAACCTGGTTATAGGTAAACCTGCCTCTTCAGGGGCGACAACGCATCCAGAGATCGTTGAGGGGATTATTAGCTACTTTCAAGCAAAAGGTTTTCACGATCTACGTATCATGGAAGGTTCATGGGTGGGGGAGGAGACAGAACGGGCCTTTCAAGTCTGTGGCTACCGGGAGTTAGCAGCAAAGTACCAGGTTAAGTTGGTTAATCTTAAAAAAGATGATACGGTTAAACGACAAGTGGGAGATATTAGTTTAACGGTTTGCTCTTCCCCGTTAGAGGTTGATTATTTAATTAACCTTCCGGTATTGAAAGCTCATTGTCAAACTGAGCTGACCTGCGCGCTCAAAAATCTGAAGGGCTGTCTCCCTGATAGTGAGAAGCGGCGGTTCCACCGCCTAGGGCTGCATAAACCCATAGCCCATTTATCGGCGATTCTCCCCACTCATCTGACGATTGTGGATGGTATATGCGGGGATCTCACCTTTGAAGAGGGCGGTAATCCAGTGCCGATGGGTCGGTTGTTTGCAGGTCAGGATCCAGTGCTCATTGATTCCTACGCGGCTTCGCTTTTGGCTTTAGATGTGGAGGATATTCCCTATATTCCAATGGCAGCGGAGTTAGGTGTGGGAGAAACCTCCCTTTCAGCAATGGAGATTGTTGAGGTTAATCCGGAAGCAAAAACTCCGGGGACTTTCCGTTTATCACGACAAGCCCAGTCTTTAGCTAAATATATAGATCAACGACAGGCTTGTTCAGCTTGTTATGGGAGTCTGATTCATGCTTTATATCGTTTACAAGAAGAAGGGATCTTGGGTAACTTAAAGCTTGGTGAAAAAGGGATAAAGATTGGACAAGGGTTTCGGGGAGTAAAGGGAGAGGGGTTAGGCGTCGGGGTCTGTACCCGGTCCTTGGATTTATCAGTGCCTGGATGTCCGCCTTCCGCACGGGAGATCAGAGATTTTATTTCTAAACGCTTATGATTTAAATTTTCTGGTTTTGAGGAAAAACTATTGATGTTGGAGCAATCTCCTCTTATTTTTAAAATTTCTGCGAGAGCAATTCGGTTTACTTGGCTTTGATTTTCATACCTTAAGACTCGGCAGTAGTTAAGGTCAATTTGGAAAACATTTCGATGCTTGTCGCTCAACGTTAACTTTTATTTTATTGCTAGGTCCAAGTGATAGTTAACGTTGACGACCAAGCAACACACTATATTGTGTTATGACCTCAAATCAAGGTAACAACGTAAAAAGCCCTTGCTTTGCTTGCTCTTGACTGGAGGTGGCTGTTGTGCTAATCTTGAGGTAAAAATAGGGAGTTACGGGGTGAAGCCTGGTGCGGGTGGCAAAAGAGGATAAGGATCGGATTAGAATTTGGTCAGACAGCCCAGCGGATACAGAGGAACTCGGCGTTATCCTGGGGGGTATTCTTCAACCGAGAGACCTCTTTTTTTTGTCCGGGGAATTGGGTAGTGGAAAAACATTACTGGTACGGGGGATAACAGCGGGGCTCTATAGCGAAGAACTGGCAATCAGTCCCACCTTTGCTTTAGTCCACCGCTATGCGGGAGAGCTTCCCCTTTATCATTTGGATCTCTATCGGCTTTCTAGTCCTGAGGAGATTGAACCTCTTGCTTTGGAAGAATTGCTGGAAGAAGAGGCCGCGATGGTGATTGAATGGGGTGAACCAGCTAAGGAAGCACTGCCTGCTTCTTATATGCAGGTAGAGTTTTTCCGAGGGGAAGATGAAAACCAACGGGTTATATCTTTTCTCCCCTATGGAGAACGTTATCGAATGATCAATCATTTATTATTGATAAAGCTAATTACGTTGTTACCTTGATTTGAGGTTACGACATAATATATAGTGTGTTGCTTACAATCGTTCATCTGGCTACCAGTTATCCATGGGAGTGGTAAAACAAATACCAGATGAATCGACAAGCATCGAAGGCTCTCTTTAAAGAGGCTATCAATATATTGTGGCGTGACGTTGAATCTGGGGACAATGCATTTAGCTCTGATAGAAGTAGAGAAATAATCTTTATTATAGGGAAGTGGGTTTAAGTGCGGGTACTAGGGATCGATACATCTTCCAAGACAGGCGCATTTGGTTTTATTGATGGGGAGCAAGTAGTCTTCACTGAACAGGTGAAAATTAGACCGGGAGGTAGCGAGAAGATCCCCGCTTTACTTCTTGAAGCCTTTATGGACGTGGGCAGGAAACTTGATGAGTTAGAGTTAATCGCGGTGGGAGTAGGACCAGGGTCTTACACTGGAGTGCGAGTGGGACTGGCGATTGCCAAAGGAATGGCTTTTGGTTTGAGGATTCCGCTGGTCGGTGTTTCCACTCTGCAGGCCTTAGCAACCAATATTCAGAAGTGTTCAGTATTAATCTGCCCACTGGCAAAATCTCGCAAGGGAGAGGTTTATGCTGGGCTTTACCAGAAGCATGAAGGTTTTCTCGAGGAGTTGGCCCCTCCGGCGATCTGGAAACTAGAGGGTTTGGCTGTAGCCCTACAGGAAAAAGAGCGACCGGTTATTATTTTGGGAGAAGATCTTGAAGAGGAGCAAGCTTACTTGTCTAGCATCCTAAAAGCTCAGGCCAGTTATGGCATCGGGAAAGAAAACCTGGTGGATGGAGCGCGACTCGCACGTTTGGGATGGGTGGAATGGGAGAAAAATAAGGAAAATCAATTATATACTGCTCTACCGTTATACCTCCGACGAACTGAAGCGGAAGTTCGGTGGGAGGAAAGGAGTTGCCGGGTTGATGTTTAAGGTTAAACCGATGCGTCTAGATGATTTACCCGCTGTCCTTGAAATTGAAGAGAAATGTTTCCCTTTGCCCTGGTCGAAGGCTTCTTTTCTCTATGAATTACTTGAGAATGAGCGAGCTTTTTATTATGTGGCGAGAGAGGGTAAGAAGGTTCTAGGCTTTGTTGGAATGTGGATGATTTTAGATGAGGGACATATTACTAATATAGCGGTAGATCCAAGTTGTCGCCGTCAGGGGGTTGGACGAGCTCTCTTACAATACCTGGTGACGGAAGGTAAGGCGATGGGTTTGAAATATCTGACGCTAGAGGTTCGTCGTTCTAACTTATCGGCACAGCATCTTTATAGAGAGATTGGGTTTGTTAAGACCGGGGTCCGTCCTAATTACTATCAAGATAATCGGGAAGATGCCTTTATTATGTGGAAAGGACCTTTATGAAAAGAAAATTAGAGCCAGGTGAGTCGACAAACATCGAAGGCATTTCTATAGATAAGCTTTTTGCGTTGTATCCTGTGTAAAAGGTCCTAATACAATATATAGTGTTTGACTG
>DHOO01000034.1:12021-17369 GCA_002409975.1 Firmicutes bacterium UBA5388 | reverse complement strand
CAAAGAGTTTGAAAAACTAATTTCGACATCAAGTCTTAAGGGGGTGGACTTTACTTTTTCAATTAAGGGGGGGGGAACATAATTTCATGGAGTCGCAAAAAATAACCCTTGACTTCAGACAATGATCTGCTTATAATATTTTCGTTGCTTAGGTTTAGTTATAGTAAACTTTAAGTTTATCTTAATTAAAGAAAAGAATAGGATGTTCACAGATGAATATAGGGGAAAAAATCAAGCGTCTGCGGATAAAAAAGCAGCTAACCCAAGAAGAGCTGGCCAATAGGTGCGAATTATCCAAAGGCTTTATCTCACAAGTAGAAAGAGATCTAACCTCCCCCTCGATTGCAACTCTCCTGGATATTTTAGAGTCTTTAGGTACTAATATTAAGGACTTTTTTAATGAAACCATTGATGAAAAGATCATTTTTAAAAACGAGGAAGTTTTCGTCCAGGAGAATATAGATTTTAAGTACCAAATTCACTGGATTGTTCCAAATTCGCAAAAAAACCGGATGGAACCCATTCTTTTAAGCCTTGATCCGGGGGGCGCTACTGAGATTGATGATCCTCATGAGGGGGAAGAGTTCGGTTTTATCTTGTCAGGAAGTATCAATATCCACTTGGGAAACCAGGTTTTCAAAGGAAGAAAAAATGAGAGTTTTTACTTTAAACCAGTGGTCAGCCATTATCTATCTAATACCGGGTCCTCTAAAGCCAAAATTTTATGGGTCTCTACTCCACCAAGTTTTTAAAATATTTATAAGCGGGGGAAGTGAAATGACACAAAATATCATTAATCTTGTTAATGTCTCTAAAAACTATAACGGAACTGAAGCCCTAAAAAGTGTTAATCTTTATATTCGAAAAAATGAATTTTTAACCCTGCTCGGACCAAGCGGCTGTGGGAAAACCACCACCCTTAGAATTATCGGTGGTTTTGAAGAACCCAATAGTGGAGAGGTTCTATTTAATGGTGTTAACATTAATTCCATTCCTCCTTTTAAGCGTAAAGTCAATACCGTATTTCAGAAATATGCCCTTTTTCCGCATATGGATGTCTTTGAAAATATCGCTTTTGGGTTAAAAATAAAAAAAATGGATAAAAAAACTATTCAAAAGAAAGTTCGTAACATCCTTAATTTGGTAAATCTATCCGGTTATGAACAACGTGAAATTAATTCTCTCAGTGGCGGACAACAACAACGGGTAGCAATTGCCCGCGCTTTGGTAAACGAACCAGAAGTTTTGCTCTTAGATGAACCTCTAGGCGCTCTTGACCTTAAATTACGTCAAGAGATGCAGATCGAACTGAAAAATATGCAAAAAAGACTAGGGATAACTTTTATCTATGTAACCCATGATCAAGAAGAAGCGCTCTCGATGTCTGATACGATCGTAGTAATGAAGAATGGAAGTATTCAACAGATCGGGACACCCATTGATATTTATAATGAACCTAAAAACCCCTTTGTAGCGGATTTTATTGGTGAAAGTAATATTATCAGTGGAGTAATGATTCGGGATTACTTTGTTAAATTTGCGGGCTGTTATTTTGAATGTGTCGATCGCGGTTTTACTGACAATGAACCTGTAGATGTAGTCGTTCGACCGGAAGATATTAAAGTGGTTTCCGAAGAGGAGAGTAATCTTAAAGGTGAGGTTAGGGCCGTGACCTTCAAGGGTGTGCATTATGAAATGCTCGTCCGCAACAATTCCATTCGTTGGAAAATACAGAGCACTACCATGGCCCCAGTTGGCTCGAGAGTAGGGTTACTCATTCTCCCCGATGACATTCATATTATGAAAAAGGTGACCGTGAAATGAAGAAAAATTGGATGTCCTATCCCTATATTGTCTGGATGTTGATTTTTATCTTCATCCCCCTATTATTGGTGTTGTTTTATAGTGTGACCATGCGGACCGATCAAGGTTTGATCTTCACTTTAGATCATTACCAACGATTTTTGGAACCTATTTACCTAAAAGTCTTATTTCGTTCTATATACTTAGCATTTATTTGTACTGTCCTCTGTTTGGTTTTAGGATATCCGATGGCGATGATTCTCGCGGGAAATGACTTTAAAAGAAAAAACATTATGGTCTTTTTGTTTGTCATCCCCATGTGGATGAATTTTCTCCTGCGTACCTATGCCTGGATGACTTTATTAGAAAGACGAGGTCTGATCAATACTTTTCTTTCCTGGCTACGACTGGCTCCGTTAAATCTACTCTATACTCAAGAAGCTGTTGTTTTGGGGATGGTTTATAATTTTTTACCCTTTATGGTTCTCCCTATCTATTCAGTGCTCAGTAAGATTGATCAACAACTGATTGAAGCAGCAGAAGATCTTGGCGCCGACTCGGTAACAGTTTTTAGAAAAATCATCTTCCCTTTAAGTCTTCCGGGGGTAATCTCGGGAATAACTATGGTTTTTATGCCGGCGGTTACCACCTTTGTGATCTCTAGATTATTAGGTGGAGGACAGTTTACGCTTATTGGTAACCTGATTGAACAACAGTTTTTATATGTAGGAGATTGGAACTTTGGTTCGGCGATTTCTATGGTTATGATGTTGGTAATTCTTTTGAGTATGGGAGTTATGTCAAGATACGATAAAGAACACGAGGGAGGTGGGCTATGGTGAACCGCTATTTAAAAAGAATCTACACAGCGTTGATCTATCTATTCTTATATGCTCCCATCCTCATCCTGATCATTTTCTCCTTTAATGCTTCAAAATCCAGAGGAAATTGGAGTGGGTTTACCTTAAAATGGTATCTAGAACTATTTCAAGACCGGCAGATTATGAAAGCCTTATCTAATACGATGATTATTGCCATCTTGTCGTCAGGTATAGCTACCATCATTGGTACGGCGGCAGCGATCGGTATCCATAATATGAAAAGATTCAAAAAAGCGATTATGATGAACCTTACCTACCTTCCGG
Source organism: Firmicutes bacterium UBA5388 (assembly GCA_002409975.1). Taxonomy (GTDB): domain Bacteria; phylum Bacillota; class UBA4882; order UBA10575; family UBA10575; genus UBA5388. Next base: position 14,421 of record DHOO01000034.1, on the reverse strand, counting down.
TAGTCAATCCTGATATCGTTACTGGCTTATCTTTGATGATTCTCTTTATCTTTACCAACTTTCAATTAGGATTTCTCTCTCTTTTACTATCGCATATTACCTTTAATATTCCTTACGTAATTTTATCGGTGTTACCCAAATTAAAACAGTTAGATAAACACTTGTATGAAGCAGCCTTAGATTTAGGGGCTACCCCACTTTATGCCTATAGAAAAGTAATTCTTCCTGAGATCATGCCGGGAGTAATTACTGGGTTACTTTTAGCCTTTACTTTATCGGTAGATGATTTTGTAATCAGCTTTTTTACGACCGGTTCCGGGGTCTCTACGCTTTCAATTACTATTTACTCTATGGCGAGGAGAGGGATAAATCCTAAAATTAATGCCTTATCTACCCTCTTGTTTTTGACGGTTTTATTGTTGCTAATTATTGTTAACTTTCGAATGTCTGGTGAAAAAATAAAAAAGGAGAGAGAAATATGAAAAAAAGTAGGAGATTTCTACTTCTAGTCTTGCTTGGCATAAGCATTCTCGTCCTCACCTCTTGTGGAAAAGAGGAAAGAATTGTTCTTAACGTCTATAACTGGGGAGATTATATTGATGAGTCAGTAATCAAAACTTTTGAAAAACAATTTAAAATTAAAGTTAATTATGATACCTTTAGTACGAATGAAGATATGTATGTAAAGATTAAATCCGGCGGTGGTAACTATGATGTCCTTTTCCCCTCTGATTATGCTGTTAAACGGATGATTAACGAAGGAATGCTCCATAAACTTGATTTTGATAATATTCCTAACTACCAATACATTGAGGACCGTTTTAAAAACCTGGATTATGATCCGGAAAATGAGTATTCCATTCCCTATATGTGGGGAACTGTCGGTATCCTTTACAATCAGACGATGGTCTCCAAACCAGTTACTAGTTGGAGAATACTCTGGGATGAGGAGTATAAAAAACAAATTTTGATGCTTGATAGCCAACGGGATTCTATTGGTATCACCCTCAAAATGCTTGGGTATTCGATGAATACTAAAAACTACGACCAACTAGAAGCAGCTAAACAAGCTTTAATTAAACAAAAACCTTTAGTCCTCGCCTATGTGGGTGATGATGTTAAAGATAAAATGATCTCTGGAGAAGCCGCTTTAGCCGTAGTTTGGTCTGGAGATGCTGTTTTCATGATGCGAGAAAATTCTGATCTGCGGTTTGCCTTACCGGAAGAAGGAACTAACCTTTGGTTTGATGCGATGGTTATTCCCAGTACCAGTAAACACAAAGCTGAGGCTGAGAAATTTATTAATTTTCTCTGTGAACCGGAGATCGCCTTTAAAAATACAGACTATATAGGCTACTCCACCCCCCACAGTGAAGCTAAAAAAAGGTTGGATCCTGAACTTTTAAATGACAAAGCTGCCTACCCAAGTGATGAAGAGCTTGCCAATAGCGAAATTTTCAAAGATCTATCCTCTTTTATGAAAGATTATGATCGAATTTGGACAGAGGTGAAAGCTGATTAAAAAGTAGGTAAGGCAGAAAAAGGGAGGCACAAATTGCTTCCCCTTTTTAATACCTTTCTTTTCTTGCTGGAGCCTCAAGAATGTTGTATATTATATATACGATGATAGATTCAGAACTGCAAAATTGATTGATATCAAATTTAGCCACAAAATGTTGATCTTTTGCGATGCTTGCTTTGATTTACATCACTTCGTGATGCAAATAGTAAGCCTATTTAGGCTAATTTGAAGGAGCATTAATTTGAAAAAGCAACAGCTGTTAACTGTAATTATTATTACAATCATAATTATCTTAACTTCGGTAATAACCTCTCCCTCTAAAGTTCCTACCGGAAGAGATACGGCTTACCTTTCGATACCACCTTCAGCTTTAGATCACAATCCGGTATTTACAGTTCCTGCAGAACAATTTCTCGAAATTATGTTCTTTCAAAATTGTGGTAGCTTTTTTTACTATAGGCTAATCGATTCTTCTATTGTCCGTAAGAAAGCGCCTTCTCTTTTCAAGCAAATGGATGACCTTTTTCTGCCCTTATTAATAATAAGCATATTTTTCCATTTTTATCAGATCTCCCGAACTTATCAAGGTGAAACACCTTATCTTCCCAGAACATTCTTTTTTATTGATTAAACTCATGAAAAAGAACGCCAAGGCATTCTTACTTTTATGGGTAACCATTATTATTTTTAGGAGGATAAGAAAGTGAATAATTTAATTGAAGAATTATTTGTGATTTCTCTAATTTTACTATTTTTTGGAGTGAGTTCATTTTTTGCTCATCAAGCCGAAAAATATCTAGATCAGTTAGCCGTAAAAAAACAAGAAAATAAAAACACTAATTCGAAAAACAATAAGTCCAGAAAATAAAGATAGAAAG
>DHOO01000034.1:0-11773 GCA_002409975.1 Firmicutes bacterium UBA5388 | reverse complement strand
TTTTATTATTTCTCCCCCCGGAATAGAAGTAAGAAAAGCTTTGCCATACCTCTTAGTAGTAACTCTTTGATCTAAAATTATTACTGTGCCCCGGTCTGTTTTGGTCCGAATTAAACGTCCAAACCCTTGTTTAAACTTGAGCACTGCCTCAGGTAAACTCAAATTGAGGAAAGGATCCTTTCCTTCCTGTTGTAACGCTTCCCATTTGGCTTGAAATAAAGGTTCAGTAGGTACCCGAAAAGGCAGGCGCATAATTACCACGTTAGACAACTGCGAACCAGGAATGTCTACCCCTTCCCAGAAACTATCCATTCCAAAGAGCACCGATTTACTCGTTAATTGAAAAACTTTCAGTAATCGGTTTCTAGGCTTTTCGCCTTGTTTAAAAAGGTGAAACCCTTCTTCCTTTAATTGAGGGGCAATCTGATTATAGACCTCAATCATCTGACGTTTATTAGTAAATAAGAGCAAACTTCTGCCCTTAGCAGCGTGAATTAAATCTGGAAGCAACAAGCTGATTTTCTCGGAATATTTGGGGTCTTCAGGAGTAGGCAGATCAGTACTAATTATCACTAAGACATTTTTTTGATAATCAAAAGGAGATTCCAATATTACTTCTTTTCTCTCCGACGGATGCAGATAATTTATCCCTAACCGCTCTTTAATATAAGTAAAATCATTCCCCACCGCTAAGGTAGCTGAAGTCAGGATCGCGCTATTAACCTTGGAAAATAATTCTTTATAAAGCAAATCTCCCAACTGTAGGGGGACACGGTTAATAACCATACGAATGGTACGTTGATCACCTAAAATTGGCCTTAAGGTAAACCAGTAAACAAACTGCGGATCTGTCCCATCCAGCAGTAGCGGTAAAGACGCTCCCAACCGTTTAAAAAATCGACCAGCTTCTACTAGGAAAATAGTGTCTTCTATCAGTTCATCGCTGTCCTGCATTTCATCGATTAACAAGGAAAGTCTTTTTGTCCATTGATCAATCGCCTCGTTAACCTGACTAACGAGACCATTAAGTGTCTCGTTTTCTAACAGTAAGTTCGTTGTGTAGCGGTAATTCCTCTCTTCACCTAGTGACCGCTGGAAATTTTGTCCCTCACCTATTAACTGAAATAACGTTCGAAATAGATTTTCAAGAGTAAGTAAATCAGGAATAAGTTCCATTTCTAAGGCAGCAATACTTCTTTGCATAAAAGCTAGATCAGAACCTTTCTCCAACAAGCGTTGGCGTAAAGAAACGAGCCATCCATTTCCCCATCTACCCTCTTTATGTAATAAACGTTTACAGAAGCGCTCTATTTCATATTCATCTAAACGCAATCCTAGATACTCAGCGGCCACATCTTCTACGTGGTGGGCTTCATCAAATATTACATAATGGTAAGGAGGAAGAACCAACTTATCATCGGCAAATTCCCGTTCCATTCTCATGCTTAAATCAGTAAAGAATAAATGATGGTTAACAATGATTACTTCTGCCGCAAAAGCTTCTTTTCTGGCTAACAGCCAAAAACATTTACCTTGGAAGGGACAGATTTTTCTAAGACAAGTCTCAGCTTCGGAGGTCAATTTTTCTCTTAACTCTGAAGGAAGGGAATAGCCTAATTGTTCTAAACAACCAAGATTTTCTTCCGCTGACGTCAACACTCGAAGCAAAAATCTTCTCTGACTAGAGTCTAATTTATCGGGATGCTGCCGGTAGAATGCTAATTTTCGCCAACAAAGGTAATTACCTCTTCCCAGAAGAAGCGCAGCTTTTAAAGGAATTCCCAAAATTTTGGCCAGAAACGGGATTTCTTTCTCCATTAATTGTTGTTGAAGATTAATCGTATAAGTAGCAATTACTACTGAACCTTTTTCCTGTATGGTTTGGGTAAAAAGTGGATAAAGATAGGCAAGGGATTTTCCGGTGCCTGTTCCTGCTTCAATCAAGGCGCAACCACCCCGCTCCACCACTTCCCAGACTAAAGAAGACATCTCTTGTTGCGCCTGACGATATTCAAATTCTGGCCACTCCGAAAAGATCCCTTGAGCAGAAAAGGCAATTTGTGGATGAGCATTTATTTTCATTTTCCACCCCCTCGAAGCAACTGCCGTAAAATAGCTAAATTTCTACGGTCATCATCTGCTGAAACTTTAGGCGTTTCTAAAACCCCTGCCAGCTGTGAAGTCCTTTGATCGGACAACAGTAAGCGAAATCCCTTAAGCCCGATCTGACCCTCCCCGATATTAGCATGGCGGTCCAAATGAGAACCCAGAGCGCCTAGGGCATCATTAAGATGCAAAAGAGGCATTCGGGATAAACCTACCGTCTCTTGAATTTCAGTAAGTAACTGATTAAGGCCCTGTTGGCAGCGAAGATCATAACCTGCGACAAAAGCATGGCAAGTATCTAAACAAATCCCTGTTCTTTCCGGACAATTGACTTCTTTTAAAATCATTCCTAGTTCGGAAATCCTCCCGGCAATCTCTCTTCCACCACCAGCTTGATTCTCTAGCAAAAAAATGGTTTTTCCTTTTACAGTAGAAAGAATCGTCTTCATTCCCATCGCTACCTTAGAAATTGCTCTTTCCAAGCTCTGGTTTCCCGCTTTTCCTGGGTGAACCACAAAATAATCTGCCCCAATCTCTACTGCCCGTCTATAATCTTCCCCCATTGCGATTATTGATTTTTCGTACAAGTCCTCATCATCAGCCGCAGGATTAGGGAGGTAGGAAAGGTGTACTGCTACCGGGCCTAACACCGATCTTTTAACTTGCTTCTGAAATTCCCGGACATCGCTTACGTCTAGTGGTTTTCTCCCCCAGCCCCTAGGGTTGCCGATAAAAATTTGAAACGCTTCACATCCTAATTTTTCCGCTGTTGCCGCCACGTTTCCTAACCCCTTACTGATTGACAAATGAAGACCCAATCGCATGTTAATCTCTCCCTAAATCATCAAAAAATTTTAAGAATGAATATTTTTCAATTAACTTAGTAAATGAAATTTTTTCCGCTATAATTTGTAAAACAACAAATATTAATAATATAATCCATAATAAAATACTACCTTCTAAAATGACCAGCCCGCCAAAGACCCCACCCAGAAAATTGGCGCCGGTATCCCCTAACATTCCTCGTCCTTTTAAATCCAAAGGAAAATAAGCTAATACCCCGCCCAGCACTGGGGCGCTTAGATAAAGCATCGGATTTACTCCTTTGCTAAGGTAGGAGCTAAGTAATAAAATTACTAACCCCAAAAGAAACACTTTTATGGCTCTACCTGGCCTTAAATCAAAAAGATTCACAATGTTCGGCGCTAAGGCGCCTACCAAAGTATGGGGAAATAGCAGCCACCATCTTTGCCCGGTAGAAAGCCATACTCCTACAGCGAAGATGAGGCTAAACAACAAACCGAAGAGTGCTTTTAATCCCCCCGAAGTTAATTTTCCTTGCCAAAGCATTGTTAAATGCTGTCGGAACCCTTTTTCATGGTTGTTTTTAAGAAAATCATCCGCCAGTCCTAATAAACCAAAACCGGTAGTAAAAAAAAGAAAAGCAAAAAATTCTCCTGAGTTAATCTCTATTGGCACACTAAAAAACTTTAAACCGTAATAAAACAAGAAGAGGAAAGGTAACACCAGGGGAAAAACTAACCCTAAAGCAGCAGGAACAGTTTCACCTCGATAATTCTTATCTACAATGCTAGCATCAATCAATAAATTTATGATCAAGGAAAGGCTCACTTTAACGAGGAGGAAACCGCAAACGAAGAGGAAAATTAAGTACATTTTTTCACCTACAACAAACGTTTTAATGCCACTGATATTACATCAACAAACTGTTTTCCTCGATGTATAAACCCAGAAATATTCTTCTGGGTTTGACGGTGTTCCATTTCTACGGGTATTTCTTTAATCACTAGCCCCTGTTTTGCTAGATCGATAATCATAGCAACTTCAACCCCAAAACCTTCGGCAAAACCACCGTTTAATGCCTGGATTGCCTTTTTATTTAATGCTCTCTGCCCGGAAAGGGGCGAAGATAGATTTAAACCAGTGAAGTTCCGAATGACCTTTCTTGCTAAACCTAAAACTAATCCCAGACCACTTTTTCTTTTTTTAGCAGGAAAACGCCCAATAACTAGATCTGCTTGCTCTTTAACCACAGCATCAAGTAATTTTTGTCCTTCAATAGCGGTATGTCCAAGATCGGCATCTAATAAAAGTAAATAGTCTCCAACCATCATCGAAAGACCAAGGTTCAAGGCTCCACCTTTACCCAGATTTTTAGAAGACTCGATCACCAAAGCTCCAGCTTTTTCGGCTAATTCTACCGTTTGATCCGTCGAACCATCATCGATCACTACGACCCGAACCACCCTAGGAATAGCAAGCGCCGCTTTTACAGTCTCGGTAATGGTCTCTTCTTCATTTAAAGCAGGAATAAGAACAGTAACTGCTACCTCATTCAAAATTTTACGCACCTCATCTCATTTAGCGAGTTTTTGTTGGTAGCTTGGGCGGAAGTTTAGGAAGTAATGCTTGGGCTGTCTCTTTTACCCCAAACTCCCCCTTTTTCCCAGATACTAAGGCAAAAACTAACGCCACTTGACCCGGGAGGGTATCTACATTATCAATAGTGATTAAGCCAGTATTTTTGTATTTCCGAATATAAGAAAAACTAGCTGATAATGGTTCGACACCGACTACTGTTAAACCAATGTTTTGTGCGGTTTTAACCAAAGTTAAATCAAACTCATCTACCCGAATCATTTTTTCGTCGTGACTTCCCCCAAATAAAATTAAGGTGTCAATTGGTTCCTTGATATTTCCATTAACCTGAATTAAATTGTTAGCTTGTAAAGAAGATAATATTTCATCCCTCTCGCCACTGGCTACTTCTTCCATAAACCTGGAGAACAAATGCTCCAACCATAACTCATCTGCCTTAAAACCTAAGCGAGCAGCTACGGTCTTACTCTCTAAAGTTAGATCTGGCCATTCTGTAAAATTTATAATTCTTTGTACCTCAGCGCCAGCTTGATGGAGAATTTTTATCATTTCCGCAGTCAAACCAGAATCAATGGTTGGATTTGTTTTGATAACGGCAATCTTTCTATCAGTCAATAAATCTTTTACCAATAGAGGCAGGATCTCTCGATTGAATTGCCGAAGAACTTCAATCTCCAGATCACGAGCTTTTAAACCATCTTGCAAATACTTTTTCTCGGAACGTAATTGTTGAAATTCCTGTTCTAAACTTAAAATTAGCATCTCTTGACTTTTTACTATTTCGTCATTTCCCATCAAAGCTCCGCCAATCACAATTCCGATCCCAAGAGCTAAAAAAATAGCTGCTAAGGACGATATATAATAACGAAAATCAATTGGCATTATTGGATCGCTCCTATTTTAAGGAATTGACAAACTCACATATCTTCATTTAATAAGCATACGTAATCTTAACCAAAAAAGGCGAAGCCAATCCCAGGTAAACTTATTCAAAGATAAAACCAAGATCAAGGGGATAAAAGCAGCTAAGCAGATCAGTACGATCTGCCCCATCTTGATTCGACTATGATAAAGTTTGCTAACCCCACGGGCATCCACTAAAATAGAGCCTACTTTTAATCTTACTAGGAAGGTACTGGCCATTCCTTTTCGCCCTTTCTCTAGAAAGTCAATCATGTTTGAATGGGTTCCTACAGCAACTATTAAATCAGCGCCTTTTTCATAAGCTAAAATTAAAGCTATATCTTCACTAGTGCCAGGAGCTGGAAAGGTAATTGCTTTCAAGTTAAGATCGTTAATCCTTTTTAACCCGGGCGCTTTCCCGTCTTGATAGGCATGCACCACCAGTTCCGCTCCTGAGCATAAAGCCTTATCAGAGACACTATCCATATCTCCAACAATTATATCTGGCCTTAGCCCAAATTCTAGGAGCGCATCTGCTCCACCATCCACCCCTAGGAGAATAGGTTTAACTTCCTTAATATAGGAAAATATAATTTTTAAATCTTCTCGATAATTTTGTCCTCGGACTACAACCACAACTTGTTTATTTTTCATTTTAGTTTTAATAGCGGGAATTGACAGGTTGCCAAGGACTAAATCTTTTTCGAGCACCGCATATTCCAAGGTGTTTTGGATAAATTTATCTAGTTCTACATTTAAATTTTCTTTAGCTTGTTCAGTTAAAATTTCAATTGAGTCTAGTGTAAGTAGTTCGCCTTTTCCCAGGATATTTTGATTATAAAAAATGCGCTCATCCTTAACCTCAATCTCTTCGTTATCCGGCAAGGTGTCAAAACAGTCTTTTCCAACCTGATCAAGAACAGGTATTCCGGCTTTTAACAACAATTTTGGACCAAGGTTAGGATAACGTCCCGAAATAGAAGGACTGGCATTGATCACCAGTCGAACTTTAGTCTTAATTAACGAATCAGCAGCTACCTGATCCAAATCAGGATGGTCAATCGCTGCAATTTCGCCTTGTTTTAGTTTGGCTACTAAACTCTTCGTTTTTCTATCCTTTCTTACTATCCCCCGTATTTCCAATTTTTCTCCTCTAGTTTCTAAGTTTATGGTTTATGCGGATTTTATCGGATATTTTAGCTATAAACCCCACATTTGTTGGTTTACCTTTTCTTTCATCAACAATGGGTCCCATCAGTTGATGAAGATATTCGATTTCTGCTCTATTCCAGGCGGTTTCAATCGCAAAACGCATTGAACGCTCGACCCGGTTAGGCGTAGAGTTAAACTCTTCAGCTATTCTTGGGTAAAGTTTTTTGGTAACTTCATTCACTAAAACAGGCTCTTTGATGCAAAGCAGAATAGCCCTTCGTAAATAAGTATAGCCTTTAAAATGTGGAGGAATCTTTAATTCCTGTAAAATATCAGTGACTTCCTGTTCGGCTTCAGCTTCTTGCCGTAAACTTTTTTGAGGGTAATTAATATGAACCTGTGATTTTACACCACAGATCTCTCGAATCCGTTGTGCTAAAATCTGGAGATCAAAAGGTTTAACTATAAAATAATCTGCGCCTAAATTAACAGCTTTTCTAGTCATTTCTTCATGTCCAAAAGCTGAAAGAATTATAATCTTAGGTTTATTATTCATCATTTTCATTCGTTCTAATACAGCAATTCCATCTAATTTTGGCATGATCATGTCTAGAAGTAATAGGTCTATATTTGTGGTCCTAATCATTTCTAAAGTTTGAACCCCATCATTGGCTACCTCAACGACTTGAAGATCTTGGTTAGTCTCTAAAAACTCCTTCAAAATTTGACAGAATTCCAGATTGTCTTCTGCTAAACCTATCCTTATCTTCCTTGATAATGCCAATAAGTCCGCCTCCGTTCGCCCTTCTTTACCTTTAAAATTCGGGGTATACGAAGAAAATCCTTTTTAAAACTCCTTTTTTCTTAAGAAGCAAATTTTCTACCCATTTCTATAAGATTATCCTCCATTTGAAGCATCCATTCGGCAAACACTCCATACCCGCGAGTAGGGTCATTAACGAAAACGTGAGTAATCGCGCCAACCAATTTCCCATTTTGAATAATTGGACTGCCACTCATTCCCTGAATAATACCTCCAGTTTTTAATAATAATTCCGGATCAGTTACTTTAATAACCATTCCTTTATCCCTTAAATTACTTTGATAATATACTTTTTGAATTTCTATAGAAAAACGTCCAATCTCATCTCCAGAGAGTACAGTAAGGATTTCTGCTGGACCTGGTCTCACTTCCGAAATTGTCGAAACGGGAATGGGCAACGGATACCAATAATTGTTAAGGTTGTTCAGCAAACCACCAAAGATCCCGATTTGAGTATTTGCAGAAATATCTCCGATGATATCGGCGTTTCCTGAAAAAACCCCAATTTTTTCTCCAGGTTCCCCCCGATTACTATGATTAATACCTGTAATCCGTGCTGAAACGATTCTACCATTAGCTAACTGGACTTCTCTATTTCCAAAACCGACTATTTTATGGCCCAAAGCGCCATATCTTCCGGATTTAGGATTATAATAAGTTAAAGTACCTACTCCGGCAGCAGGATCCTCAATATATAAGCCAAGTAAATAAGTGACCAACCCTCTGTCAGGATTAACTTTCTTTACTGGGATAATTTTCAACTCTAAAGGTTTTCCCTCTCTAATGATGGTAAGTGTTAGCGGAAAACCCTTTTGTGATTCGCTTTGAATTAAAGCCTCCACATCGCTCAGGCGATGAATAGTCTGACCGTTAATCGCAATTAGTAAATCCCCTACTTTTATTCCACCTTCCTGTGCCGGATAATATTCTTTTCCAGAATCATCGCGAACCGGAAGATGTCCTGAAATAATTACTCCTTCTTTAGCTACCAAAACCCCAATTGCATGACCTCCGGGAACGATTTCTGGCATCTTCATCACCAGAAGATTGACCCGCCGAATCGGAACACCTAAAAAGCGGATCTCCAGAAAACCAGTACCCTCACGCTCGGGACAAACCATCACCTCTGAACAATAGCCGCTTTGACCTTTCTCTATTTTTTTCTTACCATTTAAACCATTAATCCCATCAGGCCGGTCGGCAGTAAGGTAAATACTAAAAGGCTGTTTTAAAGATAAACGGAGATTCTGTCCGGGAACTAATCTTAAGCTGTTGGGAAATAGTTGGATTTTGATCGCTTGAGGTAAAACAACGGCTAAAAACAAGATCAAGAAAATAGTGAGTATCAAAGATAAAGATTTTGTATAACGGGGTGGCATAGTATCTTCCTCCATAAAAAACCGCAGCTAAATTGCTTTACTGATAAATTCCCCGTTAAAATATTTGTTTATACGAAGAAAAAAAAAGAGAGTTTGGAAAGAGAATAGCCTAACGGCTATTCTCTTAAAATGCATAACTTTGCTCATATAGTTTAATTTTTAAAAAAATTAGACTGTTTTGTCGAAAGTCTAAAGGACAATATTAAGCAGTCTACCAGGCACATAGATGGTTTTTCGAGGTTCTTTACCATCAAGAACTGCTTGAATAGACTCCAGTGAGAGAGCTGTTTCTTTTACAAAATCCTCGCTGGCATCTGAAGGAATAACCAAACGTTCTTTAATTTTTCCGTTAATTTGGACTACGATCTCGATAGTATCCTCTATGACCAATTCTTCATCCCATTGAGGCCAAGGTTGGTTATGGACTGAGTATTTTTGTCCTAATCGAGACCAGAGTTCTTCCGCTAAATGGGGACAAGCCGGCGCCAGTAGCAGTGTAAAAATCTTGCTGCTCTCGATCCAAACCTCAGTCCCCCATAAATCCTGTTTTAACTTTGAAAGAAGATTAGAAAGCTCCATTAATGAAGCGATATAAGTGTTAAATGAAAAGTCTTGTAGATCCGTACTCGCTTTTTTGATGGTTTGATGAACTTTTCGCAGTAAAGTTTGGCTTTTTTCTTCTGAAGCGTTCAAAGGAGCTTCAATTGGGAATAATAGTAACTCCCAAACCCTATTTAGAAAACGATAACTCCCTTCTATTCCCCGACTATCCCAGGGGCCTCCTAGTTCCCAGCGCCAACCGAACATTAGATACATACGAACGGTATCGGCTCCATAGGTAGCGACTAGATCATCCGGGGAAATCACATTACCTCGGGATTTACTCATTTTCTCACTGTCTTCACCGAGGATAATACCTTGATTTCTCAACGAAGTCATCGGTTCATCAAAATTAACCAATCCCAAATCGCGAAGCGCTTTAGTGAAAAACCTAGTATAAATCAGATGCATACAAGCGTGTTCTACTCCACCCGTATATTGATCGACAGGAAGCCAGTAAGAGCCTTCCTCGGGGTCAAAAGGAGTAGCTCCATGATAGTACGGGCTAAGATAAGCATATTGATACCAGGAAGAGCAAATAAAGGTATCCATGGTATCTGTCTCCCTCTGGGCCGGTCCTCCACACTGGGGACAGGTAGTATGAAGAAAGGCCTCATGATGTTTAAGAGGCGATTCCCCGGTTGGTAAAAATTCGGCATCTTCAGGCAAAAGCACAGGTAAATCTTGCTCAGGAATAGGGACAGCGCCACATTTTTCACAGTATACAATCGGAATGGGGGCGCCCCAATAACGTTGCCTACTAATCAACCAGTCTCTTAGCCGATAGTTCACAGCTTTTTTCCCTAATCCATGTTCCTCAAGCCAAGAAATAACCTTTTCTTTTCCTTCTACTGCCGGAGTGCCACTAAACGGACCTGAGTTAACCATGATTCCTTCATCAACTTCCGTGTAAGGCGCTAAAACTTCACCCAAGTTTTTATCCAAAGGCTTAATCACATTTTTAATGGGAAGATTGTATTTTTTTGCGAAGGCGAAGTCTCTATGATCATGAGCAGGAACCGCCATAATTGCGCCTGTGCCGTAACCCATCATTACATAGTCAGCAATCCAGATCGGAATTTGCTCTCCATTTACTGGATTAATGGCGTAACTGCCGGTAAAGATCCCAGTCTTTTCTTTATCAACAGCCAAACGCTCGATCTCACTCTGCCTTGTGGCCTGCAATTGATAGTCTTTAACTTGTGCCCGGTATTCATCAGTAGTAATTAGATTTACTAAGGGATGCTCTGGGGCTAGAACCATAAAACTAACTCCCCATAAAGTATCCGGACGAGTAGTAAATACTTTCAATTCCTCATTATTACTTAATCTAAAAGTAACTTCCGCGCCTTCGCTCTTTCCAATCCAATTCTTTTGCATAGACCTTACTGTTTCAGGCCAATCAATTTTAGAAAAATCTAATAGTTCTTCCGCATAGTCAGTAATCTTAAAAAACCATTGATCCAGTTCCTTTTTGATAACTGGTGTTTGACAACGTTCACAGTGGCGATCTTCTCCCCATACTTGCTCACGAGCCAAAGTAGTATTACAAGCTGGACAAAAATCTACCGGGGAGACTTTTTTATAGGCCAAACCTTTTTCGTAAAACTTAAGAAACAGCCACTGGCTCCATTTATAGTAATCAGGTAAACAGGAAATTATCTCTCGTTCCCAATCAAACATCGCGCCCATAGTTTTTAATTGTTCACGCATTTTTTTAATATTTCCCAGGGTCCAGTTTTGAGGATGAATCTTTCGTTTAATGGCAGCGTTTTCCGCAGGAAGTCCAAAAGCATCAAAACCCATGGGAAAGAGAACATTATAACCTTTCATCTTCATATACCTGGCGTGAGCATCAGATGGCGCAATTGCGTACCAATGTCCAATATGCAAATCGCCACTGGGATAAGGCAGCATAGTTAATGCATAATGCTTTGGTTTATTTTTGTTCACAACTGAACGATAAAGCTTGGTTTCTTCCCATTTTTGACGCCAAAAGGGCTCAATCTTATGCGGTTGATAGCGATCATGGTTTGTCAAGTTAATCCCTCCACAAATATTATACCCCTGGCCAAAATGACCAGGGGCGATTTAACAGTCGCGGTACCACCCTGTTCGGTTACCCATTATAATTAATAGCTAACCCTCCTTACCTTTTAACCCAGGCCGGGTTAGGGACTAAATCATAATAGGGTCATCCCCAAACTTCGGGGGTGAGTTCAATCAGATTTCTAGGGTCCGGTTTTCACCAACCACCGGCTCTCTTTACCCCCATCGTGACCTACTTATCCCCTTCATTAGTGCTCTGCTATATAAGGTTTTTATAAAGAAATTCCTTTAATGAGTATAAACTAGGAGCTAAATAATGTCAAGCTAAGAAGGTTGTTGGCAGAGCTGACGCATGAAATTA
>DHOO01000121.1:399-4080 GCA_002409975.1 Firmicutes bacterium UBA5388 | reverse complement strand
TTAAAGTCATGCGTCAGCTCTGGGTTGTTGGGGTTAATATTTTCGCTCCATGCCATAGCTGTTCTAGACGGTAAAACTCTCTTTCTTCTTTAGTGAGAAGATGGATAACCATGAACCCATAATCAAGGAGAATCCACCCGGTTCCCTGATAACCCTCAATTCGCTGTGGAGTTATATTATGCGCTTCCATTTTTTCTATAACTGCATCAGCCAATGCCTTTAGATGAATTGAATTTTTAGCGCTGGTTACTAAGAAATAATCAGTAATTACTGTAATTTCCCGTAAATCCAAGATAATCGGTTTTTCCCCCTTAGCCCTTACCACCACCTCAAAAGCAGCAAACAAAATCTGATTATAATCCATTAATCAAACCTCCGACCAAAATATACTCTTTCAATTTATATTAATCTTTTTATCCCCTCTTTAGCTCCGCTTCAATTTAAAAATGAACTTTTCATAATTAGTTGGTTTCGCGCCTCAATCGTTAACGGATGGATCAGAAAACCTGAATTTAGAATATATTTGATCTTTTGGTCAAATATATAATTTAAGGCCGTAAAGCGATCAACAAAGGCAAGTTTCCGTGCAATCCGAGAACAGAGCAGAGATCTTCCTGGTTCAGCAAAATCTGCAATTAGAATAATCTGACTTATAATATTCATTTTAGGAGCGCCAGTTACATGCAGATTAACGGCTTCTAAGATTTCTGCGTTATTGATCTCCCATTCTCTTTTAAGCATTTCTGCTCCTATTTTTCCATGAAGCAAAATAGGTACCCTCTGTTCTACTTCTAAGATCGGAAGCTGATAAAAATTTGCCAAACTTAACGCTTCTTGGGGAGGGATTTCTCTAGCCACATCATGTAGAAGCCCAGCAACAGCCGGTAGATGCTCATCAATTTGATAGTTATGCGCCAGTTTTCTAGCTAAATCCATAACACCTAAAGAATGATTATAACGACCCGGAGATAGTTTTGTTGCTAATTTTTTTTGCCAGTTTTCAAGATTCATTTTTATCTCCTTAAGGAATTGCATGATTTAATTATTTAAGCTTTTATTTCTTCTTATATTAATATTTTTCCACATTTCTCCCTTTTTACCTGCTAATTTCTGATAATTATCTACAGTTCACCTTCTTCATCTATCCGTAAGGCTCCTATATAAAACTGGGTGCGGATTCGCACCCAGTTTTTTAACTTGTAGTATTGAGCGGTTTGGCCTCATTAACAATAATTTCCCTGCCACCTAACTCTCGCCCATTCATATCAGCAATAACTTGTTCAACTTTCTCCTCAGGAACTTCTACAAACCCAAAACCCTTTGACCTTCCAGTTGCCCGGTCTATTATTACCCTACTGGCTAATACCTCTGCAGAATTTGAAAAAAATTCAGCCAAGTCTTTATCAGTAGTGCCCCAGGGTAGATTACCAACATACAGGGTTTTGCTCACCAGCTTCACCTCGTTTCCGGCCATGAATCACATCATACTTGCAGGCCCCCATCTATTTTACCCGCTGACCAAAATATTATAGGAGCCAATCTATAACCAGAGCAAATATAAAGTTAGAGATATAGTTTTTTCTCTTCAATATAACTTAAAACTCTTGAAGGTAACCAGTAACGAACAGAGTTTCTATTACGAATCCTTTCCCTGATTTGACTAGAAGAGATATCTATATTGGGATTGGTAAAAAAAATAATCCCTCGACTCTCTCTTGACAGATTTTTATACTTTTCCAACGCCTTAGGGAGGGTTTGTGGAAAACCCGGCCTTGCTCCAACAGCAATTTTTGCTAAAAGAAAAATTTCCTCAAATTTATACCAATCCATTAAATCGTCAAGCGAATCTTGACCCATTAATAAATATAATTCCTGCTCAGGGGAAACTCTGTTAAAATATTGAAGGGTATCGATCGTGTATGAGGGCGGTCTCCGTTTTAGCTCCACTCCAGAAACAGTTAAAAATTTGTTATCCTCAACCGCCAGCTTAATCATCTCCTCGCGTTCTTCTCCAGTTACTAACGGAGGATGACCTTTAAACGGTGATTGTAAAGCTGGAACAAAAATTACTTGGTCGAGACTAAGTTCTTCCCGGGCTGATTCCGCCAATAACAAGTGACCTAAATGTATCGGGTCAAAACTGCCGCCATAAATTCCAATCGGACTCATTCTCTGGTCTGCCCATTTCCATAAATTATATATTTCAAAGTAGTTAAAGCTTCTAAGCCCATTGGTCCTCTCGCATGAAGTTTCTGAGTAGAAATCCCTAATTCTGCACCAAGCCCAAATTGATAACCATCAGTAAAACGGGTAGAAGCATTCACATAAACAGCAGCCGCATCAACTACTTGTAAAAAACGACGGGCATGGTAATAATCAGTTGTTATTATACTCTCAGAATGACGGGTTCCGAACCTTGCAATGTGAGATACCGCTTCATCAAAATCAGTTACTACTTTGATTGCTAAAATTAAATCAAGATATTCGGTCTCCCAATCTTCATCGTTTGCTTCCTTAGCCCATGGAATGTACTTTCGAACTTGTGGGCAACCACGAATCTGTACCCCCACGCGCTTCAGATCATCACCGCAAGGCGGTAGAAAAAGTGGGGCAATTTCTTTATGCACCAATAAAGTTTCAACGGCATTACAAACCGAGGGACGTTGAGTTTTGGCATTTAAGATGATCTGGCGAGCACTTTCAATCTCCGCTGTTTGATCGACAAAAATATGGCAGTTTCCCACTCCTGTTTCAATCACAGGGACCGTAGAATTATTGAGTACTGTTTTAATAAGACCCGCCCCCCCTCGGGGAATTAGTACATCTACATAGTCATTCATTTTCATTAAAGCCAGTACTGCTTCTCGTTCTGAAAAAGTAATTAGTTGAACAGCATCGGGGGGTAGCGCCAACTCTTCCAGCGCTTCTCTTATTACTTCAACTAAGACCTGATTGGTAAGAAGAGCCTCTGACCCACCTCTCAAGATGACGGCGTTACCGGTTTTTATGCATAAGGCAGCGGCATCAATGGTAACATTTGGTCGCGATTCGTAGATCATTGCTACCACTCCTAAAGGTATTCTAATTTGACCGATTTCCAAGCCATTAGGTCGTCGCCACATTTTTTCCACATCACCGATTGGATCTTCTAATTTTACCAGTTCTCGCAGACCAGTAATCATACTCTCGATACGTTCCTCGTCTAAAGATAATCGTTCAATAAAATTCGATTGCAAACCATTTGCTATTCCTTTAACTACATCTTCTTTATTGGCTGTCAAAATACGAACAAGGTTTCTCTTTAAACCCTCTGCAATGGCCAGTAGAGCCCGATCTTTAGTCGCACTATCAAGGCCCGCTAACTTAGAGGTTACTTTTTTTGCATTTTTACCTAGTTGTAGAACGTATTCCTCGATTAACAAGCTACTACCTCCTTTAATAATAATTCCTAATTCTCACTACTTTGCACCTCAAACTTAATTGTTAAGTTAACCCACTTAGAAAATACACCTCGCACCTCGTCGCTCGTGGTGAAAGATAGCCCTTACGACTATAGGTCCCAAAATCCGGTGCTTCACCGCAGCGCGCCGGGGAGCATCTTGCCGGATTGTTGGCAGAATAACTTCATTGATTTAGCTCGCGGTGTTAGCTGCAAGTAGGGCTAGGCGCGAAGGAGGACGG
>DHOO01000121.1:0-237 GCA_002409975.1 Firmicutes bacterium UBA5388 | reverse complement strand
AGGCGCGAAGGAGGACGGAACAATCTCGTCACTCGTTGCTGGTCGCTCGTGGCTCGTATTTTATAATACCGTTGATGGTTTTATCTCATCGACGTCCTTTGATAAGTTAATTAGACTAGCAAGCAAAATATATCTCCGAAGGCTAACTTTCATGCTAGAGACGAGAACCGAACTACGAGCTGCGAGAGCATCGAGTACCGCCCGGACTGAGCAACGACGCCATGCGCCGCTGATCAC
>DHOO01000119.1:12734-12956 GCA_002409975.1 Firmicutes bacterium UBA5388 | reverse complement strand
GTGATCAGCGGCGCATGGCGTCGTTGCTCAGTCCGGGCGGTACTCGATGCTCTCGCAGCTCGTAGCTTGATTCTCGTCGCTCGCATCAAGATAGGGAATATATTTTGCTTGCTAGGCTAATTAACTTGCCGAAGAACTCGATAAGCTAAAATCATCAACGGCATTATAGAATACGAGACACGAACGACCAGCGACGAGTGACGAGATTGTTCCGTCCTCCTT
>DHOO01000119.1:0-12392 GCA_002409975.1 Firmicutes bacterium UBA5388 | reverse complement strand
TTCATGCGAGCGACGAGCGACGAGCGACGAGTTACGAGCTGCGAGATGTATTTTCTAGGTAGAATCTAAAAAAAGACCCGGGTGGAAATTACCGGGGTCTTTTTTTACAAAGGCACTTATTTTAGGGTTTATCCCTTTGATTGTTGGGATAAATTTTGACTGATTTGACCCGGAGCTTGATCTACTTCTAACTGCGGATTAGTGATGTAATTATTTGGGGTCTGGTAATTTAGATTAGCGTTTTGTCCGATACTTCCGATTTCAAGACCTACGAGTTGCTGGGTTGCAAGGATACGGCTAATTTCCCCTGTTGATTGTGTTAGTTCGCTTCCGGTTTCCATGTTAGCCATTTTATTATAATTCTGTACGTTCGATAAATTTTGGTTAGCTGGATTTCTCTGGTTTTGTACATTTTGACGGTTCATGTTTTGGTTATTCATTTTTTCACCTCCCCTTATATTATGAGGTTAAATTTTAAAAAAAATTACCCACATTTTATGCAAGGGATGGGAGAACCTAGGTTGATTGCCTAACAAGTTTAATTATGAGCAAACAAAATTGTTAAATAAATAAACTAATTTTCTTTATTTACGTTCTGTATTATAATGAGAAGGAATAATAAATAACATTTAAGGTCGTAGATTGAGGAGGAGACTAAATGCGTAAAAACTCAACCCTTTTTTTAATTTTAGGTATTGTGCTTTTTTTAATAATCGGTTATGCCTATTACCATAATACCTTTGTAACGATGGAAGAAGAAATCGACGGAAAATGGGCGGAAGTCGAAAATAATCTCCAAAGAAGAGCAGATCTGATTCCTAATCTAGTAGCGACAGTAAAAGGGTATGCTGGTCACGAAGAAAAAGTCTTTACAGAGATTGCGCAAGCAAGAAGCAGACTCTTGGGCGCCCAAGGAGTTGAAGATAAGATTAATGCTTCTGCCCAGATGGAATCAGCTTTAGGCCGTTTACTAATGGTGGTGGAACAGTATCCGCAGCTGAAAGCAGATCAAAGATTTGCTGAGCTTCAAGATGAACTAGCTGGAACAGAGAACCGTCTTTCAGTGTCTAGGTTACGTTATAACGAAACAGTGAAAACGTATAATGCCCGTATTCGTCGCCTTCCTGGAAGTATCATCGCCGGGATAATGGGATTAGAAAAAAGGGAATACTTCCAGATTGAGGAGAAAGCTGGCGAAGCGCCAAAGGTGGAGTTTTAAATGAAATTTTCAAAGAATAGCAAGCTTAAGTTAGTCCTTCTGCTTTTTCTGCTTAATGTAGTCTTAAGCCGACCAATTTGGGCTGGAGATAACTATGGCTCTTTGCTTGAGGGCTATGTATCGGATCGGGCCGGTTTGTTACAGCCGGAAGAAAAGAGAGAACTTGCTTCTTTACTAGCAGATTTTGAGCAAAAGACAACTAACCAGTTTGTGGTAGTAACCCTTCCTTCCTTACCACCTGGAGAAAGTCTCGAGCTTTTCTCTCTACAATTAGCGGAAGCCTCTAAAGCGGGAAGAAGTGGACAAGATAATGGACTATTATTACTAATCGTCAGCGATGAACGGAAAGTAAGAGTTGAGGTAGGTACTGGACTGGAAGAAAAGATAACCGATGGACGGGCTGGTCGGGTGATTAGAGAAGTAATTGCCCCTGCCTTTCAAGAGGAAAAATATTTTTCTGGAATAAAAAAAGCTGTTATGACTTTAGTTAACTGGACTGACCCTTCATACTTTCCAGCGGGTTCTGAGGGAGCAAAACTACGAGACCAGAATGAGCCGGGGTTCCTTTTCTTTTTAGTTCTCTTTTTTGTCCTGATTATTGTTTCCACTTATTATTCGCGGATTGAACAACGGCGCTTTTATAAAAGAGGTTATTCTCAAAGAACGATGGGACCTGTTTTTTACCCAATTTCTCGCAGTAGCGGTCATCGATCCTCAGGAAGCTTTAAAGGTTTTAGTGGTGGCGGGTTTAGAGGAGGCGGTGGTGGATTTCGCGGCGGTGGGGCTAGTGGCGGTTGGTGAGGCTCAGGCCTGGGCGGTAAAAGATTACTTTTAATTATAGAGCTATCAAGAAGGATTTTTTCAATGTGGAGCAACGAGCGACGAGAAGGAGGTATACCCTTGGGATTCTTAAGCCATAAAGATAAGGAAGAGATCATCCAAGCGATTATTACTGCGGAGAAAAGGACTTCTGGGGAGATCCGGGTACATGTGGAGAAGAAAGGGGGAAAAGACCCTGTTCTTCGGTCAGAAGAAGTCTTCTACGAACTGGGGATGGATAATACGAAAGAGAGAAATGGAGTCCTCTTTTATCTGGCGGCGGGAGAACGAAAGTTTGTCATTTTAGGAGATGAAGGTATTAATAATCAAGTTCCGGATAATTTCTGGGAAGAGATTAAAAGAGTGATGACTGCCGAATTTAAAGAAGGGAGATTTGCTTCCGGTCTTTCTGCCGGAATTACACTGGCAGGTGAGGCTTTAGCGCGGTATTTCCCATATCAACAAGGAGATGTCAATGAGTTACCTAATGAGATTTCGGGAGACCAAAGTTAGAGTTATTGACAAGAAAGAAGGCATGATGGGAGATTGCCAGATTAACCCCTTAGGGGTTTTTCTTTTTATCTTGGATTAAAAGAAAGGACGAATAATACTTTGTTTAAAGAGGGAAGCATCCTCGAAGGCATTTCTTTAGATGGAATAGTTGAATCTGGGAACAATACAATTAGCCCAGTTGCGAGCCGATTAGTTTAAAAGAGTTTGGTTAATACTATTTAATGGTACTATCAGTTTAAGGGGAGAAACAATGATCCGCTTTCTGTTAAGAAAATTTGGACTGGCTCATTTAAGAAAAGAAAGCCCCTCAACTCCGGAAGGAAAGCTTCTCCACTCTGACCTAGAAGAAAATTTAGCCTTGTTCCGGGAAGAGCTAGGTAATAGTCCGGATGTGATTATCCGCCGTTTTACGTTGAATCTTAGGAATGAATTAAAATCTGCTGTGCTCTTTATTGATGGGCTAATAGATCAGCAAGTGATTTATGATAGTATCTTGTATCCATTAATGATTGAAGCTAAAAAAGAAAAATGGGCGGTCAAAGGTCATTTAATTGATTTTATTGAAGATAACCTGCTTACGGTAGGTGGCGTAGACAAAGATGATCGGATGCCAGGATTGGTAGCAGCGGTCTTGGCAGGAGATTCAGTTTTGCTCGTAGATGGATGTGATCAGGCTTTGGCTATTAGCACCAAAGGCTGGGAGAAGAGGTCAATTACGGAGCCTGATACGGAGCAAACAATTAAAGGACCCAGAGAGGGTTTTACCGAGAACATTCGGACAAATACGGCGATGTTGAGGAGGAAAATTGCCGATCCTGGTCTCAAGTTTGAGCAGATGAAGATCGGGGAAAGAACCAGAACGAAGGTGAGTATTGCTTACGTTAAGGGGATTGTCAATGAAAAACTGGTGGAGGAGGTAAGGCGAAGGTTAAAAAGAATTAATACCGACATGGTTTTGGATGCTAATTATCTTAGTGAATTTATCTCTGATGCTCCCTTCTCGCCTTTCCCAACCGTCGCTTTTACAGAAAGGCCGGATGTGACGGCGGCTAAACTTTTAGAAGGGCGGGTGGCCATTTTTGTCGACGGCACTCCGGTGGTAAATACGGCGCCAACTCTTTTTATTGAGAGTTTTCAAAATCCGGATGATTATAACTTTCATTTCCTGTTTGCCACGATGATTCGTTGGATCAGATATCTTGCCTTTTTTTTAGGCATTCTGTTACCCGCCTTTTTTGTGGCTTTGACTACCTATCATCAGGAATTAATCCCTACTCCCCTTCTAATTTCCATGGCGGCAGCGATGGAAGGGGTGCCGTTCCCGATCGTCATCGAGGTGGTGGCGATGGGAGCAGTTTTTGAAATTTTAAGAGAGGCCGGGGTGCGGTTGGCGCGCCCGATTGGACAGACCATTAGTATCGTTGGAGCGCTGGTTATCGGGCAAGCGACGGTTGCAGCTGGTCTGGTGGCAGCGCCCACTGTTATTGTTATTGCTTTGACTGCGATCGCCTCTTTTGTCGTTCCCACGCAGCAAGAGATCGGGATTATTCTGAGATTAGGGTTAACGTTCTTGGCGGGCATCTTGGGAGCTTACGGTATCCTAGTTGGCTTATTATTAACCTTAATTCATCTGACTTCTTTACGTTCTTTTGGGGTACCTTACTTATCGCCGGTCATTCCTTTAAGCATCGAGGATCAAAAGGATGTCATTGTCAGGACGCCACTATGGGCGATGTGGACCCGCCCCCGGTCGATTGGATGGCCCAGACCGATACGCCAAGGTTTTGGGCAGAGCCCCACATCTCCGGAAGAGACAGCAGGAAAGGATTGGTCTCGACCGGACGATAAAAAAGGTTAACTAACAGCGGACAAAGGCTATTAAGAATCACGATCGACCAGCGATGAGCAACGAGTGACGAGGAGTGTTGTCTACGTAGTGAAAAAAAAATGGGTCTTGCTAGTAATTTTACTTTTGCTCAGCGGCTGTTGGGACCGGAAAGAATTGGAGAAGCTGGCGATTGTGACCGGGATTGGCATTGACTATGGAGAAGAAGGAGACGACTATCAGGTTAGTTTTCTAATAGCCAGATCAGGAGAGGTTAAAACCCCCGGTTCAAGTTCACAGGATGGGGGTGGCGGGGGAGGTGGAAGTAAGTCAGTTTGGCTCTTAAAGTCAAAGGGCGCTACTATTTTTGACGCAGTGCGCAATGCCACCTTGCAAAGCAGTCGGCGCTTATTTTTATCCCATAACCAAGTGGTAATTATTAATAAAGAGGTGGCGGAAAAAGGACTGCTGCCGGTAATTGACTTTCTGATCCGGGATCATGAACCCCGACTTAATGAGTGGCTTTTAATCACTAGGGAGCAAGCAGAAACAATCTTAAGTCTGGAGAGCGGACTAGAGAAGATCTCTGCGCTTGCGATTGCTGATCTAATGAGAAACTATTACCTTTCTTCTAAAATTAGAGCGGTCAATTTGCATGAATTTGCCGGTACTTTGCTTGCAAAAACTACGGAAAACACTTTACCCATAATTGGGGTAGTAAAGACAGACCAGGAAAAGGGCATGGTAATTGAAGAGACTGGCATCTTTAAATCAGACAAACTAATCGGGTATCTAAATAAAAAGGAAACCCGGGGCTTGCTGTGGGTGTTGGGTAAAACTCAGGATGGTGTGGTCGTCGTGGAATTGCCCGGGGAGGAAGGAAAAGTCAGTCTGGAAATTTTCGGGGCAAAAAGTAAAATTTCCTCGAAGGTAAGTGAGGGAAAGATTAGGTTCGAAATAGACATCGCCGAAGTTGGAAGTTTAGGAGAACAAACCAGTTATGCCAATCTTTCTTCTCGGGAGAAATTGAGTCTGCTTGAAAATTTAAAGGCAAAGGTAATTGTAGAAGAGGTTGAGGCCGCCTTGAAAAAAGCGCAGGAGTGCAAAGCCGATATTTTTGGTTTGGGCGAGTATTTACAGCGGCAAAACCGTAAAGAATGGGAAAAGGTTAAAGATAACTGG
Organism: Firmicutes bacterium UBA5388; assembly: GCA_002409975.1. GTDB lineage: Bacteria > Bacillota > UBA4882 > UBA10575 > UBA10575 > UBA5388. The sequence continues at coordinate 6,834 of DHOO01000119.1, read as the reverse complement.
GGGGAACTTTTTCCCCACCTGGAGGTTAAAGTAAAAGTTAAAACTAAGATTCGATGGCTCGGTTTACTTACTAAGCCGACGATCCTAGAGCAGATAAAATAAGGTTTTGGGGGAAAAAATGGAGGAAGGTCGAATCTCAAGCTCTCAATTATCATTGCTGGCGATCAGCTATCTGATCGGGACTACATTTCTGCTTTCTCCGGGAAGTCAGGCTAAGCAAGGCACCTGGTTGACGATCCTCCTAGGTTTAGGCGAGGCCTTAATTCCTGTCCTCATTTTTACTACTCTTGCTAAGCGGTTTGCGGGCAAATCTTTAATAGAAATCAATGATCTGGTATGGGGGAAAATTGTCGGTAAACTTTTCTCCCTGGTTTTTCTCTGGTATATTTTTCATCTAGGCTCAGCTTCATTTGCCATTTTTGTTGCTCTTTTTAAAACTACGGTTTTGATCGCCACTCCGGAGGTTATCTTATTAATTAGTGGCCTCTTAAGCTGTATTTATGTATCTAAAAAAGGAATAGAGGTTATCGCGCGAACTAATGAGGTGTTAATCTTGATCACTGTTTTATTGTTAATATTAGGTTTTTTGCTGGTGTTAAACATTTTTAATGCTAATAATCTTTTTCCGGTAATCGAGATCCCAATAACAAGACTGTTGTGGGCTACCCAAGAAAGTTCGTCCTTGTTTGGACAGACGATTGTTTTTATGATGATTTTTCCTTATTTAAATCGAAGGAAAAGCTGTACGGGCGCAATAATTAAAGGTTTAGTGGTGGCCGCTATTTTATTAATGTCATCGGCGGTCCGTACCACTGGGGTTTTAGGGAAAATTAGCGAATCATATATTTTTCCTAATTATGAAACAGATCGCCTAATAGATATTGGTAACACTTTAACCCGTTTAGAGATTCTTCCGGTTTTAAACTTCCTGACGATGGGCTTTATTAAGTCCTCCGTTTCTCTATATGTAACTTCTTTAGGCACAGCCCAGCTTTTGAATTTACGAACCTATCGACCGGTAGTTATTCCTTTAGGGATACTGATGATTATTGCGGCAACGCAAAATTATCCGGATATTAGCTCGCATTTGAGGTTTGTAGAGAATATTCACCCCATTTATGCGCTTCCTGTACAAATAATTTTTCCGCTGATAACTTTACTGTTAGCAATCATACGGCGACTTCCCTGTCAAGGTGAAAACCAATGATTTTTTTGGTAATATTAGGTTTTGGTTTAATAGTTGTCGTTGAAGTACCGTCATTAATTTGCCGGCAGTATTGGCGCGAATTAGTGGTTTTTTCTTTTTTTATCTTTGTTGGGTTGCTTCTTACCGTCTTCTTGACCTTAGGAGTCGAACTACCCTATATTGATGTTGAGCTTACAAAGCTTATTACCGGGCTTGGTGAAGCTTTAGGACTGAAACCCGGATAAAAAACAATTGTAACCTTCCCGCAATTTTTACGTCTAAATATAAATAAAGTCTACAACCAGATTTTTTGACAAAACGGATGAGTTATAGTAGAACATAAGGAGGTATATCATGGGTAAGGTGAAGATTATCACAGATACAGCGTGTGATCTAACCATTGATTTCTTGAAGGAAAATGGGATTAAGATCGTCCCGATGACGATCAACTTCGCTGACCGTTCTTATGAAGATGGTTTTGACTTGCACCGTGACGAATTTTATCGCTTATTAGCCATGTCGACAAAGCTTCCTACGACAGCCCAACCAACACCAGGAGCTTTTCTTAAGATTATGCAAGAAATAATGGAACAGGGTGATGAGGCGCTGGTAATCACCATTTCAACTGGAATGAGCGGTACCTATGAGAGTGCGATCATGGCTCAGGAGCAATTGAAAGATAAAGAACGGGTTGCTGTCTTTGACTCCCGTACCGCCTCTTTAGGTCAAGGGCTTTTAGTCTTGAAAGCTATGGAAATGGCTGAAGCTGGCCTCTCTAAAAAAGAGATGATAAAAGAGCTAGCCCAAATTCGTTCTCGCCTCTTCTCCGTCTTTACATTGGACACACTTGAATATCTGCAAAAAGGGGGAAGAATAAGTAAAGTGCAAGCCATCGTCGGGGATGTGCTTAATGTTAAACCCATTTTGGAGGTTAATAGAGAAGGTCAGATTGTTCCACGGGAAAAAGTTCGGGGACGGCGGCGGGCGCTTAAAAGATTACTTGAAATTATGGCGGAAGAGGGACGTGAATTATACAAACAGTTGATTACCATCGGTTATTCCCGTTGCGAGGAGGAGGCCAATAGTTTTGCCGAGGAAGTTAAAAAGCTTTATAATGTAAAAAAAATCAGAATTGGGGAGATCTCTTCAACAGTGGGGACTCATACCGGTCCCGGTTGTCTGGTGGTCTTTTTTCAAGGCGGAAGTTCTTTAGGTTCGTAAAGCTTAAAGGCTAGTGTTCAAATGTTACGAGGTGAAGAAGATTGGATAAAAGAATAATACTTGATTACAGTTCAGCGTTATCGTTTTTCCGCAGAGAAGAATTGAATATGCTACAACCAAGAATTAAACAAATACACCAGATGATTCATGAAAAGAACGGGGTTGGCAGTGATTTTTTGGGGTGGGTTGATCTTCCCTTAACCTATGCTCCAGAAGAGTTAGCAGCGATTAAAAAAGCGGTCTCTCAAATTAAGGATGACTCCGAAGTATTAGTAGTGGCGGGCATCGGGGGTTCTTACTTGGGCGCCCGGGCTGCGATTGAAATGCTTACCCCCTATTTTGCCAGAGAGGGGAAAGGAGGAAATCCCCAGGTTATCTTTGCCGGACATCACCTCAGCGGGGATTACCTTTACCAACTGCTAAATTACTTAGAGGATAAAGAGTTCAGTATTAATGTTATCTCTAAGTCGGGAACAACTACGGAGACGGCGGTAGCTTTCCGTTTTCTTAAAAAACTGGCAGAGAAGAAATATGGGAAAAAGGAGGCAGCTACTAGGATATATGCCACGACTGACCTGAGAAAAGGCGCTCTTCGGCAGTTAGCGCAGACTGAGGGTTATCAGACCTTCGTTATTCCTGATGATCTAGGGGGTAGATATTCGGTCTTGTCGCCGGTAGGACTGTTGCCGATTGCCGCTGCCGGGCTTGATCTGGATCAGATCTTAGCCGGGGCGGGTGAAGCTTATCAAGCTTGCTCTCAGGCTGATTTAGAGCAGAATGAGGCTTATCAGTATGCTGCTCTCCGCCACCTTTTCTATAATAAGGGAAAGATTATAGAATTAATGGTTAGTTACGAACCAGCCCTCCACTATTTTTCCGAGTGGTGGAAACAGCTTTTTGGCGAGAGTGAGGGTAAAGATGAAAAAGGGCTTTACCCAGCTGCTGTCGATTTTACTACCGATCTGCATTCTTTAGGTCAGTATATTCAGGAAGGCCGTCGCCTCTTTTTTGAAACAGTTTTGCAGGTGAAAAATAGTAAATGCGAGTTAATACTTCCACAAGAAGAAATGGATCTGGATGGCTTAAATTATCTGGCTGGACAGAGCATGAATTATCTCAATGAGCAAGCTCTGCGCGGTACGTTCTTAGCCCATCACGATGGCGGGGTTCCTGGACTGGTAATACAAATCCCTGAGCTTTCTGCTTACTACTTTGGTTATCTGGTCTATTTCTTTGAAAAGGCCTGTGCTCTGAGCGGTTATTTATTGGGGGTGAACCCCTTTGACCAGCCAGGAGTAGAGGAGTATAAAAAGAACGTCTTTGCCCTGCTGGGGAAAGCAGGTTACGAAGAAAGGCGTCAGAGAATTTTAGCTCGACTTGAAGAAAAAAACCGTCGTTGACGGTTTTTTTATGCTCTGCTTATGGCTTTAAATTTGCCGGAATGAGGTCTGACTGAAATTACTAGTTTCAGGGTATTCTAGGATTTGCCTAGAAAATACATCTCGCAGCTCGTTACTCGTGTTGAATGACAGCCTTGGTAAGTAAGCGTAGGTCCCAAAATCCGCAAATACCGCTATGGCTCGTCGCAATTTTCATCATTTCATGTGCGCGGGCGGTAGCCAGCATAAACAACTAGGGGGTACTTGATGGGAAAATATATCTTCTCTGGTGAAAGCTGTACGCAAGGAATAACTTGTTTTAGTGGGAAAAATTTAGAGAATGGCAGGGTTTACCGGTGGGAACCACTTGCTACCAGGTTGCGAGGAGATGAAGCTGTCAATTTTCGGAGAAAAGGAGAAAATAGAGCCAGACAATTACCTTCTATCCCCCAAGAAGCTGGGGTTCTTAAGGTTGAAGGACCTATTACTTATCGATCTAATACCCTACTGGGGTGGGAAGCGCTTTCTGGAGAACCTCTGTTTAGTAATTTTCCCTCAAAACTTCCTGTGAAGGAAAGAATAGAAAAATTAAAGCCACTGCTTAACTCTTACCGGCTATACCACAGCTTAGGTCTAATTGTAGGGAACCCGGACTGGAAAAGGATCTATTTAGGGGCGAAAGGAATTTTTACCCCTGATCCTGTGCTTTTAAATTATCTAGCATCGCCAATCCTCTTGCTCCCTCCAGGACTTTTAGCTTGTTATCCTCCCGAAGTTTATACTGGCGCGCCTTTAGATGAAAAAGGAGATATGTTTTTTTTGGGGTTGATCATTTATCTACTGTTAACGGCAAATATTCCCTATCCACTGCTTAAAGGCTGGCCGACGGAGGCGTTGTTAACAGGTAAAATTATTTCCCCTACTGACTTTTGTCCAGAACTATATCCGGATTTAGTCCAACAAATGAAAAAGTTGTTGTCTCCAGATCCGGAGGAACGTCCTTCGTCCGAGGAATTAGGGGAATTCTGGCAGAAGGCGCAAGAAGGGGTTGATGATCGGATTCGGGAAGTGAGGAGGCCTCCCCGCAAGTTCAGTGCTCAAGGAATTTACCGGAATGTCCAGCTAAAAGGCAAGTGGGGTAGGAAAATAGTAGTCACTGTGGGTGGTTTCTTTTTTCTCCTACTCTTACTTACTTTATTCTGGCGGTCAGGAGAAAAGTTTAACCCTACGGCTACGGTCATGCTGGAGGAGATCATAGATCGACTTTCCGACCCTACCGTCTGCGGATATCTATTGCCAAGTCAACCAGAAATCTGGGCTGATCTGCTGGTGGCTAAAGAGAAAAGATGGGAAGCGGCTTCTCTTCTTCTCTCCTATCCATTACTAGAGGTTGAAGAAGTAAATGAAGTTAGAATCGAGCCTAATTGGGCTCAACTTGAGGTCGGTTTAGTTTGGCATCTTTGGGAAAATGACCGTTGGCATACCAGGAAAACGCGGGAAATGATGATGCTAGAGAAGAAAGGCTCTCAATGGGAGATTAAAGAGCGACAAAAGATCGATTAGCCTAACCCAGGAGTGTATTTCTTTGACAAAAAAGACAGAGCTAAGGTTAAGAAAAAACTGCTTCAACTTTAGGAGAAAGCAGGAAAAAAAGGTCCCAAGAGGAATAAATCTAATAGATGAAGAAATTATGGATATTTCTCAAGATGAAAAAAGGGGAGAAGAAGATGGAGATAGCGATCATCGGTGGGACCGGGGTTTACGATCCTTATATGCTAACTAATAGTAGAGAGGTAAAAGTAGAGACCCCCTATGGAGCGATTACTCCAACTGTGGGGGAGTTTAAAGGAGAAGAGGTAGTTTTCCTTCCCCGCCATGGTTCGGAGCATTCTGTTCCTCCACATCGAGTTAACTATCAAGCTAATATCTGGGGTTTACGTAGTATGGGTGTGAAAAGGGTCATTTCTACGACTGCAGTTGGAAGTTTAAATCCACAGATGTTTCCAGGTGATTTAGTGATTATTGATCAATTTATTGATTTTACCAAATCACGACCTCATACTTTCTATGAAGGTGGCGAGTTTGGGGTGGTTCATGTGGACTATACCGAACCTTATTGTCCGGAAGTAAGAGAGGTAATATTAAAGGCGGCTACCGATCTTAAGTTTAAAGCTCATGATCATGGGGTTTATGTTTGTACCGAGGGACCAAGGTTCGAAACCCCCGCGGAGATTAGAATGTTCTCGAAACTGGGTGGAGATTTAGTGGGAATGACTAATATTCCAGAGGTTGTTTTAGCGAGGGAGGCGGCGATCTGTTATGCTACTATTTCCATGGTGACTAATTTTGCTGCGGGGATTGCTGCCGGTCCGCTTACCCATGAAGAAGTAGTTGAGATTATGGCTAAAAATACTGAACGTTTGAAGAAATTAATTATCAGATCTTTAGAAACGATGCCTAAAGAAAGAAGATGTCGTTGTCAAAAGGCAGTCCCTGAGGTCAATCGATTCTTTTAAGGGGGATTACACCCTTTTTAGCGTAGTTACAGATGCTATGTTAACTAGCTAATATAGGCCAATAATTTATCTTGGTAAAGTTTTAATTTAAAGGCCATAAAGTCGCAGTCTACTTGGAAAAAGTCTTCCAACTCCCAGGGCGGCATAATATTAAAGGCCATCTCTAGCTCCTGATCGGGAATTAGATAATCAACAGCCCATTTCATTGCTTTATATTCCTCGCGACAAACTCCAATCCGATCGCTCAAGTGGTAGTGGGAGATGATACTTCCTTGGTTGGTAGTGAAAAAATGGCCGAGTTCTTCCGCCAGCAGACAGCGGAAACGTTTTTTGTTGTTTTTAATTTTGTAATCAATTCCAATAACTGGAGTTTTACCTGGATAATAAAAGTAGACAGCTTCAATTGGAGGCTTGAAATCCCAGAATTTTAAGGTAATATTATTTTTTTTAGCGAGCTCCAACAGATTATCTGGCAACATCTATCCCCCATTTAGGGCTTTTGCGTTGCCTTTTGATTTAATTATCCCAATAC
>DHOO01000118.1 GCA_002409975.1 Firmicutes bacterium UBA5388 | reverse complement strand
CAAAATCCGGCGCTTCACCCCAGCGCGCCGGGGAGCATCCTTGCCAACAATCCGGCAAATACTGCTATGGCTCGTCGCAATTTTCATTCTTTCACGTGCCCCAGCTGGCTGGGGTGGGGGATTACTTAGAAAAAACAATTCCTCTCCATTTAATTAGATAATCCACTCCCGAGAAGACCGTAAAGAACAGAGCGACATAAAGCAGAATATCGGCTCCGGGGAGGGAGAGAATAATCATAATAATCGCAATAATTTGTGTAAAGGTCTTAATTTTACCCCAAACACCAGCCCCAACAGAAAATCCTTTTCTCTTCGCCAGCGCACGTAAGATCGTAATCAAGATTTCGCGCCCTAAAATGATCGTAAGCACCCATCCACTCACCTTTCCCAACATAAACAGACTATAAAGAGCGCTTCCAATTAAAATTTTATCGGCCAACGGATCAAAGGACTTCCCAAAGGAGGTGGTCTCTTTTCTAACCCGAGCCACATAACCATCAAGTCCATCGGTTAACGCGGCCACAATAAAGATTCCAGCCGCAAACAACTCTTTATGCGCTACTGGTAGAAAAAGGAATAACAAACAGATCGGAGTTAAAACAATACGAAGTAGAGTCAGATAATCAGCTAATTTAAATTTCATCTTTTATCACCACAATTTTATTAAGTACCTTGATGATTTCGACGTCATACACTATTTTCCCTTTATAGTATTTTTTTTATTTCACCGTAAATCTCATAGGGGCTAGCTTTCTTAATGTCAGCAAGCACGAAGGCGCCAGGTTTAAGATTTACAGAACCAATCTGCCCTGAATTGAGCTTAATTAGACCATCGATCTCGGGCGCTTCCCGATAGGATCGCCCAACCCAGAACGAGCGTTCCACTTCCCTTTCCACCATTACCACCAGTTCTTTACCAATTAATCCTCTATTTTTCTGTAAGGAGATTGCTTGCTGTGTGCGTAACACAGTATTAGCCCGTCTTTTTCTGGTTGAGGGATGCACTTGCGGTCGGATTTTCGCGGCCGGTGTCCCTTTTTCGCGATAATAGGGAAATACCCCTACCCAATCAAATTGGATTTCTTCCAAAAAAGAAAGGAGCTCTTTAAATTCTTCCTCAGTTTCTCCTGGATACCCCAAGATAAAAGTGGACCTGATCGCCATCTCCGGAACGGATTTTCTTATTCTTGCGATTAACTTTCGGATCCCTTCCGTCGTCGTCTGCCGCCCCATGCTCTGTAAAACTCTCTGGTTAATATGTTGAAGAGGAATATCCAGATAATTACAGACATGTTTGGACTCTTTAATCACCTGCAAAAGACGATCACTGATCCGGGATGGGTAAGTATAAAAGATTCTTAGCCAAAATTCCCCTTCAAGCTTGTCCAATCTAGTAAGCAACTGAGGAAGGTCAAATTCCCCCACAGAATCCTCACCATAGGCTGTTGTATCTTGGGCTACCAGATTAATTTCTTTAACACCTCTCGACAGCAATTTTTTTATTTCTGCTTCGATCTCTTCCGGCTTCCGACTGCGGTATCCCCCTTTTAATTGGGGAATAATGCAATAAAGACAACGATGATCACATCCTTCGGCAATTTTTACATAAGCCATATAAGGAGGGGTGGTAATCGGCCGTTCTTCGAGGTGAGGTGGCAGCCAACCTCCCGGGGTCCGCGAATAAAGCTTCTCCTTATTTTGCTCCAACAACGCTGCAGCAATCAACTCCGGGAGACGGGAATATTCTGCAGTGCCCAGCCATAAATCCACTTCTGGAAGAGAAGTTAAAAGCTCCCGACCATATCTTTGTGGCAAACAACCAGTTACTACCAACAATCGACAGTTTCGCTTTTTAAATTGAGCAAATTCCAGAATGGTATCGATTGACTCTTGAGTAGCCGGCTGAATAAAAGAACAGGTATTAATCACAAGGATATTTGCTTCCTCCGGGTCAGAGGTAAAGTTAAACCCTGCATTATTCATCAGTCCAATCATGTAGTCAGTATCAACTTGGTTCTTAGGACAACCTAAAGAAATCCACCCAATCTTCATTCTTCAAATCACTCCACTTTATGCCAGCCTTAAGTTTAGCCATTTCCTTGCTTTCAGGAATAAAGGTAATTATAAAGATAGTAGGTCCGCATAATTTTAGCCACGTAACGCCGCGTTTCTTGATAGGGTATACGGTGCAAATCATTAACTTTTCCCTGCCAAGCTCCAGATGCTAACCATTCTTTAACTTTTGCCCAACCCGCATTATAAGCAGCTAACACCAGAACCCGATCACCATTAAACTCCCGGAATAAATAGGCCAGATACCAGATGCCGATCTTAAGATTTACCTCTGGGTCATAAAGCTCATCCGCTTGAAGGGAAAGTCCTTTTTGCTCACTAACCCATAATGCAGTCTCCGGCATAACCTGCATTAAACCTCGCGCTCCTCGTCGTGATTCCGCTTCTGGGTTAAACTTGCTTTCTACATAGATTAGAGCCGCGATTAGTTGGGGATCAACCCCAGAAAATTCCGCCTTCATTTCAATAGTATCGCGAAAAGGGAAGGGAAAAATCAAACGTCCCAATGGTTTATGAACAAAGACTCCCCCCACCATCAGCAGTAACAAAAAAAAGACCGTTAGATGAGTTTTCCTTATGATCAGAATTATCTTTCTCACCACCCGAAGACTATTTTTATCACCATTTTATGCTTCAAGAGGTGCAATATGTCAGCTCGTAACTCGTCACTGGTCGCTCGTCGCTCGTATGAAGGACAGCCTTTGCGGCTGTATCCGGCTATTGACTCCAACGCGCCGGGGAGCATCCTTGCCTAATTGTTAGGTAGTCGCTCATGCCGACTGCATTAAATTAAGATCACGAAGTGATTTAAAAGAAGTCGGATGAGTCGACAAGTCGCTCATGCCGGTTACGGATGAATCGACCGACCGTCCTGTAGGATGAAAATCAGAGCCGGGCGCCTCGACAAGCAAGTCGTTCATGCCGCCTACCGACAATATTAATCATAGGCGGGTGAATCAACAAAGAAGGCACTCTCTAAGTGGTAGCCGGCATAAACGACTACTTTATTTAGGACCAAGCGGTATTTAAGGTTGACGACTACTTAGAAAATAGCTCTCG
>DHOO01000117.1 GCA_002409975.1 Firmicutes bacterium UBA5388 | reverse complement strand
CAAAATCCGGCGCTTCACCCCAGCGCGCCGGGGAGCATCCTTGCCAACAATCCGGCAAATACTGCTATGGCTCGTCGCAATTTTCATTCTTTTGCTTTCCCCAACTTGCGAGGTGGGGACTGCCTGGAATATGCTGAGGCTCGCCGAGTTATCCTGACTTTGATAGCTATCATTTCGTATGTGCACCGCTAGCCAGCATGAAAGTCACCTTAAAAAAATCCGGAAGCATAAGCTTCCGGAGATAATTCTTCTTTCCAACATCTAATCATTATTCATATTTATTTCATAGCTGTTCTAAATAAGGACTGATTCCCTGAGGAACTATACAGTCACAGCTTTCCATATGAAAACTTCTTTATAGAGACTCCTCTATTCACCTGCTGCTTAATATCAGATCACGTGTTTAAGTAGCAGCTAGCAACGTGTGTTAAAAGTTAGCAGGATAGCTAATTGAAACAATTTTATAATGAAAGGTGCCGCCCGGAGCATCAACACTTACTTCAGCGCCTGCTTTTTGTAAGAGCAATGCTTTCCCCACGGGAGATAGAGGAGAAATGCCGTTTTCACCAGGTAAATCTCCAGCAGGGGATATTATCTGAAAAACCAAGTTTTCGGCAGAAACAAGGTCCTTCACCTCTACTTCACTCCCGATAATTACTAGAGGAAAATCCCCTCCATTTTTTATCAGGTGAGCTGTTTTAACCAGGTCTTCTAATTGATTAATGTAATTTCCTAATGTTTGTTTTAATTCTTCTCGTTCTTGAGTAGGCGATGGAAAAAGTTCTTCGATTAAGCTCTCTCCGTTTTCTTCCACCTCCACCAAGTGTTTGATCAGAATTTCTTTCAAGCCACCCGATAATACACTTTGGGTATTCATTTTTTCCCTCCCATTCATCCATATTATAGTAATTAAGATATAAGAGGATAAGACATTACGCTTCTAAAGCATAATGCCTTTACAAATATGTTACCATAGATGACAACCCTTGTCAATATTGGGCGCTGGTTCCAATTTTTATGTTAGTTTTGTTATGTAAATCCTACGGTCGATTATTCATTTTTTCATGTAACCCAGTAAACCCGGAGGAGGATTACCTTAAATTTACTTTTCAATAAACTCTAGCTTCCCAAAAACGACAGTGGCTTCCACCAACAAGCCCTCTGCATTGTTTTCATTATAACTTTTCGTACGGTAAGTGTATTCTCCCATGGCAATATTATTACCATCTAGCATCTTCGCTCCAGATAAAACCGAGCTTACTTTAATTTCCATCGGGAGCTCTGGATTAACTTTTATGATTCCTTCCCCAAAAACTATATTTATTTCTGTCCGTTGGTTTTCTGTAGAAATAGCTGTTAAGTCGATTACTCCTCGACCAAAAATGATATTATATTCTTCCATGGTCTCCGTTAAGATGAGATCCCGGTTTTCAAATAAAACAGTGTTTTTATCTACTCGAAAATGAGGTCCACTAAATAACATACTTAAGCCAATATAGATAATAAAAAGGGCAAGCCCGATCCGGATAACAGAGATATTAACATGGAAAACCGTTTTAAAAATAGCGCATAGTCCTAAAACAATAAAAAATACACCCCAAAAAACTCCACCAAAAAAGAAGCCCATTTTCACCATTCACAACCTCCTATTAAACTAAAATTAGTTATTTGAGGTAATTACCCACCTTAAGCTTCTACTTAACCGCAATATTTTGTGGTTAACTTATATTACGCTGGCGACGGCTCGTACACGTAAAGCGATGTAAATCACCTGTAAATTTTCACCAATTTTTTAGTAGCACATTTCTACTCAGTACTGCATAAAATAACCCTTGTATGAGTTTTCTTATTAAAAGGAGGCGTTTACATGCGGAATAGCGGTCTTGAAAAGCTAATTAAGCACTTAATTTTATGTGGAGATACTTCGAGTCTAAGGGAGCTCGTTTTGCCACCTTTCAGCAAAGATCATCACTTAAGAGATAGGCAAGAGCAAAAATAATCGAAAAACGAAGCCGCCTTTACCGGGCGGCTTCGTTTTTCCCGGTTGCTGAAAATCATCTTTGGCGCCTCCCTGATTAGCAAATCCTCCTCTCTCTCGATTCTAATTCCCGATACCCTATTAGTAAACCAGTAGGTAAAATAATACTCAGTCCTAAACTAACTATTAACCAAAAGCAACCAACTAGGATCCGAGAGCTCTCAATTGTTACTGTTTGCAAAAGTTTATCAACTGATAAGAACACCAGAACAACTAGTAATAATAAAGAACAACAAGTTGTATAAAATACTCTAAGCTTGGAAACCTCCTCTTGATCTCTTTTAATTCTCTCCATAATCTCCACAATCAAATAAGAAGGAACTTCTTCTTCTACCCACCCAAAGGCCGCCGCTAAAGCGGTAAATTTGTCTGGTCTCTGTATGCTATGAAGTCCGGCTAGTAAGTTATCGGCTTTATCAGGTAAAAGAGGAGTAATCTCATGCTCCCGGTCTTGTGTCCGCATCCTTTAACCCCCACTTTTTGGAGATCATCTCCCGCAATTTTCCCTTCCCCCGATGTAAATCGGCCCTAATCGTTCCTAAGGGGCGACGGGTAAGATCGGCAATCTCTTGATATGAAAGACCCTGAAAATAATAAAGAATTAATGCTAACCGTTGAGAAAATGTTAGATGCCGCAATGCTTTGTGTAGATCTTTTTCCCTATCCTTTTTTAAAACTATTTCAAGCGGTTCGTTTTGATGCTGATGAACAACTTCGCGTATGGATTCTCCAATTGAAAGAATACCTGCTTCCCTTTTTTTCTTACGGAGATAATCTAAAGCCGTATGATAAGCTATTCGATATAGCCATGTCCAAAAACTTGATTCCCCACGGAAAGAACTTAAACCTTTCCAGGCCTTTACAAAAGTCTCCTGCGTCTGTTCTTGAGCACAAAATTCGTCATGAAGGAGGCCCAAAAGCAAGTGATACACTTTTGACTGATGTAATTCCACTAGTTTTCGAAAAGCATCTGCATTTCCCTGTTGAGCCTTTTCAATCATGTCTTTTTCAACATTAGCTACCTCGTTATTCTCCAGTGGTTCTAACTTTTTACGCCTGAGGGACGCAGAGATCAAAGTAGAAAGAGTAATTCGTTTTTGCATCCTGTTCCCTCCTTATGATAGACAAATAAATTATCTTCTTGGAAAATATAATTTCTTCCTTAGCATGTTGACAGTGCTTTACATGTGCGGGTAATAGCCAACGCGGGTGACTAGCCTTATTTTCAACTACTTTTCTTATATTCTATAATTACAATACTAATTCCTTTTTCTAGTCCCCATTTTATTCTATCTAGAAAATATATCTCGTGACTCGTCGCTCGTATTCTGTTGATTTTGCGTTGTCTTTTGATTTCGTTAAGAATCTCTAATTATGAGCTTTTTTAAAAGTTTCGTTTCTTCCATCTTCATCAAACAAGTCAGCGATAAATAGAAAACAAGACCAAAAACAATTCCACCCATAACCTGTAAAAGGTTGAAAAGATTTCTGGTTAGCCCTAATCCTGATAAGAAACTGTTCCAGAAAGGTAATAATCTCCAAATACCAAGACCCATTCCTGCCGCAGCTAGTACCGATTGAATACAAGTCTTAATAATCTTATCCCCCTTAATCCCCCCAATTTTTTTGCGTAACAGAAAAAGAGAAAGCAGCATATTAGCAACTCCCATCAGGGAGAAGGAAAGAGCCAACCCCCCATGTTGTAAATTTGTGTATTTCAAAAAAAAGAAGTTTAGCAAAATACTTAGAATGACAGTGACAATTGTAACTTTTACTGGTGTAATCGTATCTTTTAAGGCATAAAAACCCCGCGGTAAAATTTGAATCGCGCCATGAGCAAAAAGACCCAGACTATAAAATAACAAGGCATAAGCAGTCATTTCAGTTTGAAAAGAGGTAAACTCTCCTCGCTCATAAAGCAGACGAATAATCTCCGTGCGCATACTAATAAAGCCAAAAGCTGAGGGAATAGTGATAAACATAATTACCCTGATCCCTAAAGAAAGGCTCTCTTTAAACTCTTCCCATTTACCAACGGCCGTTAGTTGGGAGAGAGTAGGGAAAAAGGCGGTGGAGACCGCCATCGCAAAGATCCCTAAAGGAAGCAGAACTAATCTTTGAGCTAAACGAAGGTAAGTAATACAACCCTCTGGTAAAGCAGAAGCCATATTAGTAGTAGCCCAGATATTAAGCTGGGTAGCCGAGAGTCCTAGCAAGGCCGGGAGCATTAAAACCAGCATTCTTTTAAACCCAGGATGCTTAAGGTCAACATAAAAAAGGTTGTATCCTTTGGTAATTTTAAAAACAAAAGTAGCTTGAGTCAAAAAATTGACGATCGCTCCGATAACTACGCCAAAGGCCATTCCTTTGATTCCAAAACGTGGGCCTAAAAACCAAGCCCCAAAAATTATGCCTATATTGTAGAGTACCGGACCAAGTACTGGGATAAAAAACTTTTGATAGGAGTTAAGAACCCCCCCCATTAGTCCAGCTAAAGCAGTAAAAAAGACTGCTGGAAACATCATACGAGTAAGTTCCACTAGTAATTCAAGTTTCCCTTCTTTCATTTGATAAGCTTGCAAAGGCGCTAACTGGCGGGCAAAAAGCATACCTAAAACCGAAAAACAAGCTAATAAGAGAACGGTAAGGTTCATAAAAGTGGTAGCCATTCTCCACCCCTCTTCTTCTTCTCCTTTTGCTAAGTATTCGGAGAAAAGAGGAATAAAAGCCGCGGATAGCGCGCCTCCAACCAACAAGTAGTACATAAAGTCAGGAATAGTAAAAGCTGCAAAAAAGGGATCGGTCTCTGCCCTGTTAAAAAAAGTAGCAGTAATCGCTTCCCGAACAAAACCAAGAAGCCTGCTAAGCAAGATCATTCCTGAAATCATCCCGGCAGTCCGCGCCAATTGCCCGGATGAAAAAGATGATGTTTTCAATCGTAAAACCCTCTCTGCTTAAAGTAAGTATGATTCAAACATTTCCCCACCTTGAGGAAAACTCCTTTAATTGCATATTCAATTATTAAAGAGCTGACCATAGATAAATAGTAAAACATACATCGAAAAAACCCCGTACCTGTTTCAGGTTAGGGGTTATTTCTCCGTTTTAGAATTGGTATCCCTTGATAAATTAATTTTCTGGCTAGGTTGGTATCCATTTTCCAACCAGCCAAGAACCCAGCACTCTCAATTTCTTCTCTCCGATCTTTACCGGAAATAGCTGGGAGAGCTTTGGGACGGAGAAAATAATTTAAACCTAAAGTAGAAAAGAGCAACGTAAGGATAATCAGGAGGTTTAAATATAATAGATTTTTAAACACAGCATAAGGAACCCTCTCTTTAAAAGCTCTCCCTATTTCGGACAAAGCAAACACCACCTATATCTTTATTTTATGAAGAGATAGGTGCGCATATGACCCCGAAATGCTTACTCTAAATAGCGAAAGACTTCCTCAGCGGTAACTCCTGGATGAAGGGCCAGGTTGATCGCGCCGGCCAAGGCCCGTGATATATCTTGAATAAGAACATCGATTTCTTTTGGAGTTACAATTAAATCCTGAAAGAAAGGAGAGAGAACTCGATCAACCACTTCTTTCCGAGATTCTTGAAGCGGAGGGCCTCCTAAGCCGGAAATCTGCTCCAAAGCATCATAAATAATCGTTTTCGCTTCTACCACAGTAGGAACTCCTACTGCAATAACGGGTACTCCTAATGATTCGGCTGTTAATCCCAGTCGACGATTTCCAATCCCTGAGCCCGGGTTAATCCCGGTGTTAGCAATCTGAACGGTACTACCCATCCTGTTTGTATTTCGTGAAGCTAAAGCATCAATTACTAGAACAAAGGAAGGTTTTATTCTTTGCACAATCCCAGCCACTATTTCTTTAGTCTCAATTCCTGTTATCCCTAAAACTCCGGGGGAAACCGCGCATACCGGCCTCAAGCCTCCCCGTTTTTCAGGAGGAGAACTCTGAAAAAGATGTCTGGTCACCAGTATTTTTTCTACTACTTTAGGACCAAGGGCATCGGGAGTGGCATTCCAGTTACCCAAGCCTACAACCATGGCCGTAGCTTCGTCGGTAAAATTGAAACCACGGATAAATCTTTGAATTTCACCCGCTATGACCTTCGCTACTTCTTCAAGCTCATCCTTATCTCTACCTCGCAAAGCTTGGGATTCAATCGTAACATAGTACCCAGGCTGTTTTCCAAGGGCTTGACCAGCTTCAGGAGTTTGGATAATAACCCGCGTCACCTTTGCTACACCTTTTTCTTCAGATTGGGTTTCTACTCCCGGTAGGGAAGACCCTCTTTTGCCCGCTACTAGTTGATGAGCTTCAAAAGCAAGGTCAGTTCTGATCTCCCCCCAAGTTTTATCAGTGAATATCATTTATTCACTGCCTCCTTTTAGCACGGCTCTTGCTTGTAGTTTATCTTAATTCTGTTGGGACAAAAGCATCGATAATCCCGATTACTACTGCCGCCAACAAGGCGCCAAGAATGGTAACCCTAATTGAAGGGACGATAAACTGGGTTAAATATATAACTACCGCTGAAGTAATGAATCCTACCAAACCTCTTCCCTGCGGTGAGACATTCCGACCAAAGAGGCTTTCAGCAATATATCCCAGAATAGCAATTACCACCGCGGCAATTAACGCCCCGACAAAACCTCCTACCCTAAAACCCGGAACGAGAAAACCTACAAACATCAATACTAGAGCTGAGACTATAAAGCGAACTACTGCCCCGATCAAGAGAACTACCTCCTTTTTTTTTCTTATGATTATCCTCCCCCGGGCTTATATAAATTATGCTTGACAAAAGGCATAAATCTGTCACTTCGCTTCTGCCAGTTGCTATCAGCGTAAACAACTACTTTGCAGTAATGATCAGAAATCTTTTCTGTTCGACACCAGAGAAAGTTTTAAGGTAAATAAATAATAACAGACCCCTAACCTAATTGGCTCGAGGTCTGTAATTTGCTAAACATTACTGATCTTAATTTAAGCTTTTTCTCCTCGGGCAAGCCTGACATGGGATTCTGCCATCTCGTAAGCCGCCGCCTGGGAACATGCCGTATTGAACTCTAGGGCAGTAACAGTTGCGGCAGCAATCTCCGCCAGTCTCAATACATTATTGTTATCATCAACACTGCTACCAAAACCATCACAACCGATTAGCTTTAAAGCTTCTCTGGCTGTTCCGAACATGGTTCCACCTCCTATAGTTGCAACTTCCAGACAGGGCAGACTGACCATGAAATGTAGTCCGTCTTCCTTGGCATCGGCCTGGACAAAACAGCTTGAGGAGCTGATAACCTGCGCTAAATCCTGACCAGTTGCCGCAAAAAATGCAGCTATGGAGTTGGCGGCGTTGACATTAAACCCTGATATCGTACCACTTAAACAAGAACCAAGGTAACACTTGTGGAAGACCACTTTCTCCACCTTTCTACTGGTAACACCTTTTTTAAATACTTGTTTAAGAACCTCTTCGGGAATAAAGATTTCAGTCTCCACTCCTTTTCCCCGATTTTTTAAAATGTTAACATGGGCGGCTTTTTTATCGGTGCACATATTACTACTGACGGTAATCAATTCCCAATTTTTTAACTTGGCCAATAGATATTTAGTAATATCGGCAGATGCCTTCGTCACACCATTCATTCCCATTGCATCACCGGTTTTAAAGACCATCCGCAAGAAGACTTTAGTTCCAAGCTGATAGGGTTCTATATACTCGAGCCGGACAAAAGGATCATTTATGCATGAATTTAACTCTTTAATAAGTTCCTTGTTGGTCTGAACTTCATCACAGAGCTTTTTACCCTCGTAGATATCGGGTGCTTCAATCAAAGGCGCTCTGGTCATACCATCATAATGGACCATAGTTTTCAATCCACCAGCCATATTGATGGCTTTTATGCCACGTTGAACTCCAGCGATCAATGCCGCTTCATTGGTAGCCAAGGGAATATAAATATCACCCTTAGCATACTCTCCAGTTATTTTCATGGGGCCGGCAATCCCCATTGGAATCAAAGCTGCTCCCACTTTCATCTCAATACCGGGAATAATTGTATTCCCTCCGACCAAATTTCCATTATCAACCTGACTGTTTTTTATCAAATTAAGGGAGACGCCCGATTGCTCTTCAATTACTTCACCCCTAATGATGGCTGCATCTTGGCAGGCATTCTTAACCTTACCCGGATCGGAACCATAAAGATCCTCAAAGATCTTCATTTCTAGTTCCTGTTGTTTCACTTTACCTGTTACAAATTCTTTTTTGATTTGAGACAAATCTTTGGACATTGTAAAACCTTCCCTTCTACTTAAACTACTTAGAAAATAGCTCTCGATACTCGTCGCTGGTCTCACATTTCGCATTCAATCT
>DHOO01000110.1 GCA_002409975.1 Firmicutes bacterium UBA5388 | reverse complement strand
TTATCCGGCTAATCCTAAAAACTCCAATTTACGAACAATTCCCCATCTGCGTGAGCTTTTTAACTGTCAAGTGGGGATCTCCGATCATACTTTGGGAATGGGGGTAGCAACTGCCGGGGTCGCTTTAGGCGCTACTGTCATCGAAAAACATTTTACCCTCAGTCGGGAAGAGGGTGGAGTAGATGCCGCATTTTCCCTTGAACCTCATGAGATGCGGAACTTGGTTTTAGAAACAGAAAGGGCTTGGCAGGCTTTAGGGGAAATAAGTTACGGCCCAACGGAAGAAGAAATACCATCTTTAAAACACCGGCGGTCGCTGTATATCGTTAAAGATATGAAAGCGGGCGATGTTTTAACGGGTGAAAATCTGCGGGCTATCCGACCGGGGCTGGGCTTGCCACCAAAATATTATCTAATGTTGATTGGGAAACCGGTAAAAAAAGATATTAAAAAAGGGACTCCTGTAATGTGGGATTTTTTACTATGAAATGTAAAAAAATTAAACATAACATCTTTGTAAACAAGATCCAAAATACCGCTAAGAAGTAGTGACCTCTTTATTAAATGTAAATTCGCAATTATTTTCAGGTTGTGATTTATAACGAAATTATACGAAAAATTATTGAATACCCTATAAAGCTTTTAATAAATGCTTCCGATATAAATAGTGAAAGCGGGACACGGAATGTTTCGCGGCTCTTTGAACCATTGGGCGGCCGACCACTGGGGAGAAGAGAGATAAAATATCAAGGAGGAATTTTAAATGAGAATTGTAAACAATATTTCTGCCATGAACACCAACCGGGTATTAGGGGCAACTGATGGCGCTCTGGGAAAAACTCTGGAAAAACTCTCTTCCGGTTTACGGATTAACCGAGCAGCTGACGATGCAGCTGGTCTTGCTATCTCTGAAAAGATGAGAGCGCAGATTGGCGGTATGAGACAGGCAATTAGGAATGCTCAGGATGGAATTAGCTTCATTCAGACTGCTGAAGGCGCGCTCAATGAGACCCATTCGATACTCAATCGTATGAGGGAACTGGCGGTGCAAGCTTCGAATGGTATCTATCAAGACGATGATAAGGCAAAACTACAGGATGAATTTGCACAGCTTCTAAAAGAGGTTGATCGGATTGCTAATGATACGGAGTTTAATAGAAACGTCTTGTTAGCCGGAAAATTTGAAGGTTCAGGTAGCGAAATTGTCTTCCAGATTGGCGCCAACGCAAACCAAACGATTTCTACTGAAATTGGGACCATGAACGCTCAGGGACTAGGACTTTCCGGAGGAACAACAATAAATGGCACTAATGCTGAAATAGCTGCTGTCATCTCTGGTCTTGATACTGCTATTGATACTGTTTCTTCCGAACGTTCCAAACTCGGCGCCATTCAGAACCGTTTAGAGCACACCATCTCTAACCTTGGTGTCACCATGGAGAACCTGGCGGCTTCTGAAAGCCGGATCCGCGACGTGGATATGGCTCAGGAGATGACGCAGTTCACCAAGAACCAGATCCTGATTCAGTCGGCTACCGCCATGTTGGCCCAAGCTAATATGAAACCACAGGCAGTATTACAACTTCTCGGGTAAAGGAGCTTTTTAACCTAGGTTTGGGTTTCCGGGCCGGCCGGGCTTGACCGGTCGGCTTTTCTTTTTTATTAAAACAATTTTTTTATTTATTGTATACTCATTAATAGATTAGATATTTATTAGGTCCAAGATGTTGGATTATAATATCAATACTATCGGGGGTGACAAAATGCGGGTAGAAAGGATTCAACCCGAATTAAGGCAGACAGAAGGAACTGTTTCCGCTATTACTCCAAGAGAACAGGGAAAAGTGTTAGAACCTTTTATGACACCTCTTTCCCGCGCAGCGCAGGAAGAAAAGAATGCGGCTAAAAATAAGTGGGATTCCTATTTAGCGGGGAAACTTGAAGACAAAGTTGAGCAATTGAACAAAACGGTGGAGATTTTCGATAAAAGGATCCACTTTCAAATACATGAAGAGACGAACAGAATTATGGTTCAGGTCATAGAAGCAAATACTGAGGAAATTATCACCGAGATTCCGCCGGAGAAAATTCTCGATCTGGTGGCTCGGATTGAAGAGATGATTGGTTTGATGGTCGATAAAAAGGTGTGAGGAGGGATTAGGATGGCGGGGATTTTGGGGATTAATGGGATTATTTCTGGTTTAAATACGGATGAAATCATTAAAGCGATTATGGATAAGGAAAGGCTTCCGCTTAATAGTCTGGAGTCAAAGAAAGCCACTTTAAAGGGACGATCAGATGCTTGGCGTGAATTAAACTCCCGGATCTATAAATTAAAAGACGCAGCTTATAACCTCCAATCATTTACGACTTTTAGAGCGCAAAAAGTAACGGTTTCTGATGATAAAGTTTTAACGGCTACTGCTTCTGCTGAGGCTTTACTTTCCTCATATCAACTTAATGTGAAAAGTTTGGCTAAAGCACATTCAGTTTCTACAGGTTTGATTAATGATGCAACTAGTATTTCCGGAGGGAAGATCCAGATTACGATTAATGGGGAAAGTAAAGAAATAGAGATTAATCCAGAAGGCAGCAGTAATCGGGAGAAATTAAATTCGATCGTTAAACAAATTAATGCGGCGGGAGCAGGAGTGACTGCTTCAGTCATTAATTTGTCAGAGAATGAATTTAAACTCTATTTAACAGGTAAGGACACGGGAGTTGCGAACCGGTTGGCTTTAGAGGATGTCGGAACGGATCGGGTGCTTAAAGATCTGGGTATCCTGGATGAGACCGATACGATTGCTCATCAGGCGCAGGCGGCGACTGATGCGGTGATCGAGATCAATGGGGATACAACTAACCCAGCTACCAGGTCTGGGAATACCATTACCGATCTGATCCCTGGAGTAGCTCTTACTTTAAAAGAAGCAGGCACTGTTACCTTAGGGGTAGAACTGGATAAAGCAAAAATAGTGGATTCAGTAAAGGGTTTTGTTGATGCTTATAACTCGGTGATGGATTATATCAACCAGAATAAGACTTTTAGCTACAATGAGACAACGAAGACAGGAACCGCCGGGAAACTGTTTGGTGATTCGTCTTTAATGTATATTGAATCGCAGATAAAAAGTACGCTTTACCAAAAGATGGAAGGTGTTGACTCCACTGTTGGATTACTGAGTCTGGTTGGGATTAAAGGCGCTTCTGGGATTGAAGGGGCGAAATCCGGAAAACTAGAATTTGACGAAGAACTTTTTAAAACAAAACTTGATACCGACTTTAATGAGATTGCTAAACTTTTTGGCGCTTCCTCTGAAGTGAGCGAGGGGATCTTTACCAAATTACATAATGACCTTTTTGAATGGACCAGTTCTGATGGGGTTTTAAAGACTAAATCGAATACGATTCAAAGAGAGATTAGCGATCTGGATGAGCGGCTTAGGGCGATGGAAGATCGACTAGCCCTTAGAGAAAAATACCATTATGCTAGATTTATGGCGATGGAGAAGGCGTTGGCTAAGATACAGTCTCAATCCTCGTGGCTCACTGCTCAATTGGGAACTCTTTCCGCCAATTGGAAGGGTAAGTAGTCGTCTACGTTAACTTTTATTTGATCTGGTTAAGGGAATTGCATAATTTATATCTTAAAGATTTACCACAAATACAGATAGCCTGATAACGGTCAAATGCTAGATTATTGTGATACATAGGTGTTTTTGGTAATTGTGCAATTCCCTCAAAAAATACAAGTTGACATTGCTCGAAAAGCATCGAAGTGTTTTCCAGAATAGTAAGGAGGGGGTTAATTGTTTAAAGAAAATAACCCTTACAAGCGTTACCGGCAAACTCAGGTGGAAACTGCTGGTCCTCTTGAGTTAATAATCATGCTGTATGATGGTGCCATTCGTTTTTGTAATCAGGCTAAGCTGGCAATTGAAGAAAAAAACTTAAACCAGGCTAATCAAATGCTACAGCGAGCGCAGGATATTATTGATGAGTTAAATATTAACCTGAATATGGAGGCTGGTGAAATAGCGGTCAATTTGCGGAGTTTATACCAGTTTATCAGTACAAAACTGGTTGAAGCTAATATAAAAAAGGATCTCACTCTTCTAAATCAGATGATAGCTTTGCTTACTGACCTTCGCAGTTCATGGGTAGAACTCCAGAGCTCCCAGAAACAGGTAGCATCGGTAGGCGAGTAACATGGAATGGGATGGAATCAACCTTCGGGAAGGGCTTCTGGTGTTAGAAGAGTGTTACGATCAGCTGGTTAAAGTGATTAAGGGTGATAGTGGTGATCCCCAAAAAATCACTGTTTTAGTGGCCGAGGCAGAACAAATCGTGGACTCTCTATCTTTTGTGATCCAATCTTCTGGACTGGAAAACCAGGATGAAGTAGAGATGATGAAAGCGATCAAAATTAAAGCTGATGCTATTGTTAACCTCTTACGTGAGGAAATGGATGCTATTGCTGAGCTTTTTAAAAATATTACCACAGGGCGTCAGGCTTTAAATGCCTATGATATACCACCGATTGGTTTAGGGTATACTGAGGGGAAGTTTGTGGATCGGAAGAAATAATAGCAAATAATTCAATTAATTTATCTTAATCTGCTTGCATAATTTTATATTTTAGGTATAATGATCATGAAGGTGTCTTGGTTTGGCGTTCACAGGAGGGGTACCCAGGTATCAGAACGGATTTAACCCGGACAAAATTATCCTTAGGAAGGGAAGTCGAGTTTTTAATGTACGAGGACAAAACACTGGTATGTAAAGAATGCGGTCAAGATTTTATTTTCACCGCAGGTGAACAGGAGTTCTATGCTGAGAAGGGATTTACCAACGAACCGGCTCGTTGTCGGGATTGCCGTCAACAGAGAAAGCAAAGAGGCCGGACGATGACAGAGGTTGTTTGCGCTAACTGTGGGGCAACTACCCAAGTGCCTTTTACGCCTTCCCAGGACAGACCGGTATATTGCAAAGCATGTTATGACGCTATGAAGGCAGGCTGAGTGATTGATTAATCATTAAGCAGATCGGCGATTTTTATCGCCTAGGATATAAAAATAACATTCGGATGTAATTTATTTAAATGTAGGTTATGGCAAGTATGATCGCCAGCAAGCTAGCCTCCTCTGCCCTCCAGAGGGGGTTATTTTATTTGTTCTTTTTTTGATCCATTTAGGAGTAATTGGGAACAAAGGATCGTAAAATGCGTTTTATAAAATAGAAGAGTAAGATTTTCGGCTAACGAAGGATTATTTTACTTAAAAGGGAATATATCTAGTATAACCATGGTGGATATACAATCGCATAAGGGAGGTGGGAGATGAGAATAGCCTTTTGACATCCGGTTAAACATGCCCGCCTCCTGTTTGTTTTTACTTACATATTTTATTAGAAACTGATTATGGGCATATTATTCATGATTATCAAGGCGGTTTGTCCTCAAAAAGACAAGGGAAGGAGTGTAGAAGATGGAGGTTAAGGTATTCGGGAAAAACTTAGAGGTTACTGATGCTCTCCGTCAGTATGCTGAAAAAAAGGTGGGGAAGATTGGGAAGTTTTTTGCTCAAGAACCCCCAGTAGCTCAAGTTACTTTTTCGATCGAACGGGGAGTTCATATCGTTGACATTACTATCTCCATCAATGGTCTATTACTTCGTGGGGAAGAAAAAAGTTCTGATATGTACAGCTCGGTTGATGGCGCTGTCGAGAAGATTGAACGTCAAATCCATAAGTATCGAACTAAAATCAATAGAAGATTAAGAGAAGAGAACAGAATAATTTCCCCTACACCAAAAGGAACAGAGGAGGTAATCGCTGAACCGAAGATTGTCCGTACTAAGCGGTTTGCTATTAAGCCCATGCATGCTCAAGAAGCGGTCATGCAGATGGAGCTTTTGGGACACGACTTCTTCGTCTTCTTTAATTCGGAGGTGGAGGAGGTTAATGTGGTATATAAACGGAAGGATGGCAACTACGGGTTAATTGAGCCGGAATTCTAAGGGTAACCCCGAGTAGTCGCTTATCCCAGCCAGCTGGGGCACATAAAAGGATGAAACCGGTCCTGACCACAAAAGGTTGGGGCCGGTTTTTTGATGAAAGGTGTTAGAAATACTCATTTATGTAGTTGGTTGTTTTCGGAAAGAGGATGTCAAGTAGAGGTAAAAGTTCAGGGGAGTTGAGTTTAAGCTTCCCGTCAAGGACTTCTTCCTTGGGCCAGGCAGTTCCGATCATTATTCGGGTAAGCGTTCCGATCGAGCAGCGGAGATCGGCCACTTCATCCCCGGTTTTTAAGACCCGCATCTGTCCCGCTGTTAACATCAATCGATACTTACCGGTATTCTCCGGGAGAAGTGGATCACAGATCTCCAATATACATTTAAAATTAATCGGAGGGTAGGTTAAAGCTTCTAAGGCTTGTCGCACATCGGTTATTCTCCCTAAGAGCACCGGGCGGACCGCGGTGGGCGTAAAAGTGCAGAAGTTGTTCTCTGCCGGCGCTGTCCAGAATAAGGCAGTTCCGAGATGATGAGCGGAGAGTTGCGCAAGCAAGGGTTTTGCTAGAGAGGGATTGGTATAAGCTAATTCTCTAATCAGGAGCTGCTTTTCGGTCTTAGAGGGGGTAAGAGTTAAGGCATAGCCCAATGGTTCTGAAGTTTCATTGGATGCAAGCCAGATTTTCCCGCTATCGGAAAAGTGATCGTAAAGTAGACATTGCCAGTCATTTTCTGCTCGCCTTAAAGCGCCGTCGAATCGTTCAGACCAAAGATGATAAATCTTAGCGAGGAAAGCATAACTAGGTTCAGATTGATATACACGCAAATTATTAAGACTGTTCACTTTTAGACCTGCGGGGAGAGTGTAGAGATGATGATGGTAGCAGACTTCCCAGCCTAATCTGGTATAAAACTCGATGTTAAAAGGCATGAGAAAGGTGAAAAAGATTTTATTGGTTGCTAAATGACGAAGGCTAAAGGTTAAAAGCCTTTTGGCTAGACCCTGGTTTCTAAAGGTTGGTTTAGTGGCCAGCGCAATCAAATAGGCAGAGGGATAGAGCGTTCTTCTAATCTTTATTTTTCTGGGAGAAAGGTGAAGATCGGAAAGAAGTTGCTGACCAGCGAAAAGACCAAGTCCGTCCTGGGGATAAAAACGATAGTGAAAATACCAGTCTAAAAAGGAGGGGTCATCTTCAAAACACTCTTCCCACAATAATCTGGCTTGCCCCATCTCTTCTGGTTTAAAAGGTCTGATCGTCATCAGTTAATAACCCTCGACCACTACGTATTTTTCAATCATACGCCTAGGGTAGTATCTCTCTTTAGCCTGTCGCAGGCCAGGGATGCCCATATCATCTTCGCGGTTAATATATTTGGTTTCTGACCATTCATTGGCGACAAAGGATTGGTTAATGACCGAGTAAATTCCGGAAAACTCGGAGTTGGCCTTTTCAAAGTGGATGAGAGCTGTGTCTTTATTGAGTTTGCTACCGATAGAGAAAGCTTGGATCTCACCTTCTACTTTGAGTACTCCTCCTTTAAGATGGAGGGTAGAGAAGTTATGTAGAGCCTCTGTTAAGGCCGTTCTTTCTTCTTCGACTTCTTGGCTTCCTTCTCTTTCGGCTGCCCATTGGTTAAAAACGTTGAGACAACCTTGATGGTCTTGAGGGGATAACGACTGATAGGAGAACCGGTAAAACTGGCAAAATCTGTTAATATGATTACGTTTCTGTTGATATTTGCGCCCCCGTAATTCAATTAGATCTTGGGTGCGATATAAATAATCCCAGATCTTGCGGTCAGCCATGAT
This sequence comes from Firmicutes bacterium UBA5388, assembly GCA_002409975.1. Classification (GTDB taxonomy): domain Bacteria; phylum Bacillota; class UBA4882; order UBA10575; family UBA10575; genus UBA5388. The sequence goes on along the minus strand of DHOO01000110.1, from coordinate 1,315 downwards.
CCGATATTTATCTTTGGGAAAAGATTGAAGCATTGCCGGCGGAATGGCTCTAAAGATTACCGGTTTATTAATTTGGTGAAAAAAAGCGGTAATCTTATTGATGAGGGTGGTGAGATCAATCTGGTCGTTAAAGAGTGGAGGGAGACAGTAGGTTGCCCCCCGATAAGAACAGAGAAGAACAGCGTAATCCGGAGTTAAAGCCATCTTCACCCGATACGAGTTACGCCAGATGTATAAAGACGTGGGAGAGAGATCCGAGACTTCAATATAATGATTACGGATAAAAGTAGAATACTGTTGAAGATCCTCTAAAGTGACTTCACGAAAAATAATAACTAAGCCCCCCCTTGATTATTATAAAACCCCCGTCATCAGTTAAGCTAATTGCGTTGCGATTTTAAAGTGAGATCACGCCAAACGCAATTAGCCCTAGTTGGGGGTTATTTGTTGAGGAATTGCATAACTTTGGCAATTATGCGGTTCCTTTCTATTATAACTCTTTCTCTTGGCGAAGGAAAGGGGGGGTACTAATTTAGAAGAAAGACGAGCTTAACCTTTAGGTTTGAAAAGAAGGGCGACGAAAAAGCCAAAGACAATGGCGGCAGTAATGCCGGTGCTTGTTAACTCGAACATCCCGGTTAAAACCCCTATTACCCCGGTTTTCTCCGCTTCGGCGATGGCCCCTTTAACCAATGAATTGCCGAAACTTAAGATGGGCATTGCAGCGCCGCCACCCGCAAATTTAATTAACCGGTCGTAGAGACCTAATCCGCCCAGAATACCTCCAAGGACCGTTAAGGAAGTGAGAATATGTCCGAGAGTTAGTTTAGTCAGATCCCAGATCAGCTGACTGATTAAGCAAATGGCGCCGCCAACCCAGAAAGCATTAACATAGATTTGCCAGTTCATAATAGAAACCTCCACTTCAGTCCGGAACCGAATTGTTATGGTTGACTTAAAAACTTATTCACCACTCATATTTTCCTAATAAAAGAGGAAATATACGAGGAAACTGACGGAAAATTAATGGGCGTAACAACCCAGAAACAAAGAGTTGGCTGTAACTTTCCCTTAATTTGGTTTTATTAATTCCGTAATTGCCTCTTTCTTTATTCGTTACCATAATACGGTATAATCAAGATGAAAGAAAAAAGGAGGTAATAGTAATGAAGAAATGTCCAGATTGTCAAGTGAATCTTAAAGGATGGGAAACATTCTGCCCGAAGTGCAGTAGTGACCTCTTCAAAGCGGAACAGCGTCAGCAAAACCAGGTTCGAAAGTGGAGATTATTTTAAAAATCTCCACTTTTTTTATG
>DHOO01000059.1:12473-34261 GCA_002409975.1 Firmicutes bacterium UBA5388 | reverse complement strand
GCGAGATGTATTTTCTAAGTAGTAAAGAAATGGTTTTTTAATTTATGCGGAGGTGTAAAGATTGAAAAGAAATCTAACTATGCTCTTGATTGGGCTTATATTATTGACAGTGGGGGTTATCTTTTATTTAAAACCTAAACCAAACAGTAAAATAACGCTAGCGATGACCTATATTCCGAACGTCCAATTTGCGCCCTGGTATGTAGCAGAAGAAAAAGGGTTTTTTCGTGAGGAAGGTCTGGAGGTAGCTTTTGATTACCGGATGGATATCGATGCTTTACAGTTAGTGGCTACGGGGAAGATGGATTATGCTATTGCTGGCGGTGATCAGGTGCTGATTGCTCGGGCGCAAGAAATTCCTGTGGTTTACCTGATGAGTTTATATGCTGATTTTCCTCCTTCCATTATTGCCAAAGCAGATTCAGGAATAAAAACCGCGCAAGATCTAAAAGGGAAACAAGTTGGTCTTCCTTTGTATGGCACTAATTTAATGGCGGTGAAAGCTATCATAAAACGAGCAGGTCTGGAAGAAAAAGATGTTAACCTGGTTGATATCGGGTACACTCAGATCCCTTCTTTAGTGGAGGGCAAAGTTGACGCGGTGGTAGGTTTCGCTAATAATGAACCAGTAAAATTAAAAGCCATGGGAATTGCAATCAATAAGATTAATTCCTGGGACTATTTTTCTTTAGTAGGGCATGGTCTGATTTCCGGAGAGGAGAAAATCGCTTCGAATCCACAGCAGGTAAAAAGATTAGTACGGGCTAGCCTAAAAGGCTTGGAGTATGCCTTGGCTAACCCGGAAGAAACCTTTGAGATTTGTCTTAAATACCTTCCGGAGCTCGGTGAGGAGCAGAAAGAACAGGAACGACAAGTTCTTCGCCTTTCCATGGTTTTATGGGAGAATGAATATACCAGAGAACATGGTCTTGGGCATTCGGCCCCAGAGGATTGGGTGGATTCACAGAGATTAATGATGGAGTTGGGCTTAATTTCCAAGGAGACTCCAGTGGAAAAGTTTCTTAATTTAAGTTTCTTACCATAAAAAAAGGGGATATCCATCCCCTCCTTTCATGCTAAAATTGCAGTATGGTTTTATCCTCACGCACCTGTTCGGTGCGACTTTTGACGATGCGAATGTAAATTACAAATGCAGCAATTCCAGTAAGTTTTACCCCGGTGTTAAAGCACCGGGGTAGGATTAATGAGGGTTAAAACAGGAGTTACATCCTAATTTTTGTAAAATATATGGGAACCGATGGAAGTGGTTACCGGGTGGGATTTTACCCACCAATTTGTGGTTTTAGTTGGGTTGTAAAAACCGATAGCGCCGTAGGAAGGATCCCAACCATTAAGCGCATCTTGAACAGCTTTTAGAGCTGAGGCGCCAGCTGGAAAGTTGATCCTACCATCTAAGACCGGACTATATTGGTAATAGATCCCGCTTTCCACTTGATAAATAATTTCTGTGATGGTATTGGGATAACGTGAATCATTCAATCGATTTAAAACAGAAGCGGCTACGGCTACCTGACCGGTATAAGATTCTCCTTCGGCTTCCGCCCTTACTAATCTAGCCAACAATTCAATCTCCGATTGTGACAGGTTATAGCTGTTTCCATTACTATTATTACCATTGCCACCGGGGACGTTTGGTCCGGGAACAGAATCAGGGATTATTAGCATCTGACCAGGATAGATATAATCCGATGTAAGATGGTTGGCTGCCTTGAGAGCTTGAACAGAAGTGCCGTATCTCTTCGCCAACAGATAAAGAGTATCCTGACTCCTGACAGTATAAGCATTACCGGCTTGTGATCCCTGAGCGGAAGGCAGATAAATAGTCTCTCCTATCCACAGGTTGTTATCCCAGAGATTATTAATCAACCTTAAGGTTGACAATTGTAGCGAGTAGCGGGAAGCAATTAAATACAGGTTGTCCCCAGGACGAACAGTATATTTGGTAGGAATCATTAAGGTCTGTCCGGGATAGATTAGATCCGTTCCCAGATTGTTACTGGCTTTTAGGGAATAAGTTGGCGTATTGAAGCGGCGCGAAATAAGATACAAGGAATCACCTGGTTTTACCTGATAGGTTTGGGCTTTAAGTACACTGGGTAAAAGCATCAGAAGAAAAACAAGCGCTACTGAGGTATTACGAATTACGTTTCTTTTAGATTTCATTATAAGAACACTCCCCTTAAAAATGGTCGTTTTGGTCGTCGACGGCCAATAGAGGTGTGAATAAAGTGGGATGACAGCAATAATGGACGACCTATCAAAGCTAAAGTTCTTTTCAAATTTGGATTTTCCTAGTGGGAATTAGAGGAAAACCCAAATATGGAATAAACCAAAGAGAGTGGTGGTTGTAGGGGAGAATGGTTATTAACGGGAAAAATGGTTAGAATATTCTTATTAACTCCAGAGCGTAATAAGGAGGGAGTAAGATAACAATATTCATTACAACCGTGTTGGCGACCATTATCGGGGTAATAGTTGTGAGTATCTTTCTTACATTGGGAGCAAGAAGTATAATCGGAAAGGTATTTGGCTTTTTATACACCAGAATTGCAACTGAGCAATACTGGGCGAATTTATTTGAGACCTATAATATAGTTCAGATGGTAGGGTTAGGGCGTCTAGTCGAGACTGAACTCCGTTCAGCCCATGGGCAACCTCCAGCCCGTCCTTTTGGGCGGAGAGAAATTATTTCTCCATGGAAAGAATTATTTTTTAATCCAGTATACCTCTATCGTCAGCCCTTGTTGGATTATAAAAAAGTGAAGACCGAGGTCATCATTGGCCCGGGCGCTCGTTATCCCTTGAAGCTGAAGATTCCAATTTTAATCGGAGGAATGGCTTATGGAACAGCCCTTAGCGCTCAAACAAAACAGGCATTGGCGATGGCTGCTACCATAGCTGGTACGGCAGCCAATACAGGTAATGGGCCATTTTTATCTGCTGAGCGGAGTGCTGCTGAGAAACTAATTGTTCAATATTCTAGAGGGAGTTGGGCTAAGGACTTAGAAACGCTTAAAGAGGGGGATGCTATCGAGATTCAGCTGGGCCAGGGATTATGGGGACCGGCGCCGATCGAGGTTTCCCCTAGCCGGTTAGCCAGGAATCCAAAACTCCGAACGCTATTGGGGGTGGAGCCAGGAGAAAAGGCAGTAATACCAGCTAAATTACTGGAGGTAAAAGATGATAAAGATCTGAGGGAATTGGTGGAAAATTTAAGGCAAAAATCAGGAGGAGTTCCGATCGGGATCAAATTGGGGGCAACTCAATGGCTAGAAAAGGAATTAGCTGTGTTGGTGCGAGCTAATCCGGATTATCTAGCAATTGATGGTCTTGAGGGAGGAACCCATGGAGGATTAGGGTCAAGTCTGGATGCGTTAGGAACACCTACTCTCTATGCCATTGATCGTGCGCGCAAGTTTTTAGAGAAAAAGAACTTAGTTGGTAAAATATCGTTATTAGCGGGGGGAGGTTTATATTCGCCCATGGATTTTTTAAAGGCTTTAGCGTTAGGAGTGGACGCTGTTTTTATCGGAACCATTGCCTTAATGGCTTTAGTCCATACTCAGGGAGCAAAGGTTCTTCCTTGGGAACCGCCAACGACGATTATTTTTTATCAGAGTAAGCAGAAGAATAAACTGGATATTCCTCAAGCAGCAGAGAGTTTGTCTAACTTTTTAAAAGCCTCTACGCGGGAGATGCAGATTGCGGCGTTATGTTTAGGCCGTAATCACCTGCAGGATGTAGGTAAAACCGATTTGTCGTCCATCAATCGGGGACTAGCTGAGTATTTGGGGATAAAATGGTGTGGGGAAGAATGAAATAGGCATAGTTGATATTTATTAACAACAGCAAATCATATCCGAGTGACGAGAAAAATTGGTCCTGAAAAAAGGGAGGAGAACCGTGAACAACAGCGAAATAGAATTAAGTAGCAATTCCATAATTTAAAGAAATAAAGGATGAAACCAGTGAATAAATGGTGGAGAGGACTTATTTTTTTGTGGTTAGTAGTCTTGATCTTTATGGTCTTTTCAGGGCGCCCGTTGCTTGCCACTGAAACGCAGGATCTGGATCAGATCAACAATTTGATTGAACGAACAAAAAAGCAACTTTCTAATACTGTGTACCGGGAAAAATCCGTTCTTAGTTCTTTATTATCCTCGCAGAAAGAATTGGATAAGATTGAGAAGGATCTTGAAACTCTAAATAACAAATTAAAAACGGTTCAACGGGGAATTGCGAACTTAGAAAAAGAACTAACCAATTGCCAACGGGAATTGAACTATTTAAATCAAATGTATCAGGCCCGTCAGGAGAAATTTAACAAGCGACTGACGGCCGCCTATAAATATGGTCCCATGAGTTATCTGGAAATCCTTGTTTCTGCTGAAAACTTTTCTGATTTAGTTAGCAAATTTGAAACGCTCTCTTATTTTCTCCGCTCCGATATAAGTTTAATGAATGAAGTTTCCGGGATTAAAGAGGAAATTTCATTAAAACAAAAGGAATTCCAAACAAAGAAGAGAGATCTGGAAAAACAACGCGCAGCCTATGCTAATCTGAAAAAATCTACGGATCAGCAACAGAAACAAAAAGTGATTTTAGTTAATAAAACAGAGGAACAATTAAAAAAGGTGCAAAACGACCGGAAAAGTCTAGAAGCTGCCCTTGACGAGTTAGAAGAGACTTCCCGGCAGATTGAGGCTGAGATTAGAAGGAAACAACGAGAAGAGCAAGGAACGCTTGGAACCGGTAAAATGATTTGGCCGGTTAAGGGGAGAATAAGTTCCCATTTTGGGTCAAGATACCATCCAATTTTGAAGAAAAACAAATTCCATAGCGGACTAGATATTGCTGTCCCCAGTGGTACACAGGTAAAAGCGGCTGACGGAGGGAAAGTCCTAATTAGTGGCTGGAATGGAGGATATGGTTATTATATTGCGATTGATCATGGCAATGGCATTTCAACAGCTTATGCCCATAATTCTCGTCTTTTGGTTAAAGAAGGAGATGTCGTCTACCAAGGACAAGTGATTGCCGGCTCTGGTAGTACCGGTTTAAGTACTGGCCCGCATCTTCACTTTGAGGTGAGAATCAATGGCGCGCCCGTAGATCCGGTTAAATATCTTCCATAAGACAAAGATAGATAGGCTGAGAGCTTAAAGTTTAAGTAATTTATGTTTTTTTTGGTAATAGCCTAAACCAGGTTTAGTAAAATAATAGGCTTATGAAATGGAGGCAGAAGAAGAACATGGGGTTGAGGATGGCGTTGATCTATGGCGGGCAGTCTGGAGAGCATGAGGTCTCCGTAATGTCTGCCTCCTCTGTGGTGAAGGCAGTTACGGGGAACATAGAGATTTTACCAATCGGTATTACAAAAGATGGTCAATGGATTCCTGGTCTCTTCCCCGAGGAAGTGGTGAATACCGGTCGTCCGGAAGTAATGCCCAGTAAAGTACAGGATGATTCCTTGTTACAAAACCCGTCTGGCTTTTTACTAGGATCTCTTAAGAAACAAGTAGATCTGGTCTTTCCTTTACTCCATGGTCCAATGGGGGAAGATGGAACGATCCAAGGTTTGCTGGAACTAGCTGGGCTTCCGTACGTGGGTGCTGGAATAGCTGCTTCTGCGATCGGAATGGATAAAGCTTTAATGAAGGCGATCTTTTGTCAGCAGGGGTTTCCGATTGGAGATTATCTGGTTTTTTTGAGAAAAGAATGGGAAAATGAACCGGACAGAATCATTACAGAAATTGAGGCTGCTCTTGGGTACCCTTGTTTTATTAAACCGGCCAATATGGGGTCGAGTGTTGGCATATCCAAAGCCCTTGACCGACAAGGACTTAAAGAGGCGCTTACTTTAGCTTCATCCTACGATCGGAAGCTAGTAATTGAGGCTTTTCTGGATGGTCAGGAGGTGGAATGCGCCGTTTTGGGTAACGACCAACCCGAAGCGTCAATTCCAGGGGAGATTATACCGGGCGCAGAATTCTATAGTTATGAGGATAAATATATTAAGAATGATTCTAAACTAGTAATTCCAGCTGCCTTAACACAGAAACAAGAAGCAGAAGTAAAGGAGTTAGCGGTTAAGGTCTTTAAAGCAATTGACTGTGCGGGTATGGGTAGGGTGGACTTTTTTGTGTTAAGAAAAGATGGCAGGGTCATAGTGAATGAGATCAATACCATTCCCGGGTTTACACAGATTAGTATGTATCCCAAACTGTGGGAAGCTACCGGAGTATCCTATCCAAAATTAATCGAACAATTGATTGACTTGGCCTTCGAACGTTTTAAGGAAAAAAGAAGAACCCGGTCTTAATTTAGGTTTTTCAAGTTTGAAGTCTAATAAAGTGATCAAAGTATACGGGGGATCTCGTATGCTTATTTTTTGTCAAAAACTAGTTAAATGGTTTCTTGATGGTAAAATTTTATGGGATGAAAAGGTTTCCTGAACAAAAGAGGGAAATAAACCAATACTAAAATTTTCGAGATTCGTGCCCCTCCATTAATTAGTTAGGCTTTTTTATAGTAATAATTTTTCGGCAAGCACTAGCGGCAGGATCTATGCTAAGGGCGCAAAAAAGTTAGAGATAGACTAAAGGAGGTGTTGTTGGTGGCTGTTTTATGGTCGCCCGAGTTTTCAGTGGGCGTGTCAGCTATTGATGAGCAGCATCAAGAACTTTTTAAGAGAATTGACTCTTTGCTCGAAGCTTGTAATCGTGGTCAAGGAAGACAGATGGTTGGAGAGGTAATTGCTTTTTTAGAAGATTATGTTAAAACCCATTTTGCTACAGAAGAAAAACAGATGATTAAATATGCTTACTCTGAATACTTAACCCATCGAACCGAACATAAACAGTTTATAGAAAATTTTTCTCAACTAAAAAAGAAATTTGAAGAGACTGGGCCTGGCATTCAGCTGGTAGTTCTTACTAACAAGATTGTGGTGGATTGGCTAAAAAACCATATCATGACGACAGATACTAAACTGGGGACCTTTTTAAAAGAAAAATGATCAGCTGAATATACAGCGCAAGGGGGAGCGGCGATGAAGATTACAATTGCTCAACTAAATCCGGTGGTTGGGGATGTAGAAGGTAATTTAGAACGGATCAAGCTCATCTTGGCACAAGACCAAAACCAATCGGACCTTGTGGTTCTTCCTGAACTTTTTCTTACCGGCTACCCGCCAGTGGGTATATTGGAAAGGGAGTGGTTTCTCCAGAAAACTGCTAACAGTTTGAGGGAATTAGTCTCTTTATCCAGGGATTACTCCCAGACCGGTATTTTAGTTGGAGCGCCCACTCTCGCTGAGAGAAAACAAGGGCGAGTTCTTCATAACTCGGCGCTTCTGATTTACCGTGGAGAAATTGTCTTTACGCAACATAAATCTTTTCTCCCTGCTTACGATCTGTTTAATGAAGCCTACTATTTTAAACCGGCGGAAAAAGTTGCCATCGTGGATTTTAAAGGGACGAAGCTTGGAATTATTCTGGGAGAGGATTTATGGCAGAAGCCAGTAGAGTCAGGAGGGGAGTCTTCTCCAGTGAACACTTTTACCGAATTAGCTGGCCAAGCCGGTTTAATCATTAATATCGCCGCTTTTCCTTTTTATATGGGGTGGGAAGAAAAGGTTTATGAGTTAGCCTCCGAGGTCGCGCGGAAGCATAAAATCCCACTGCTCCTTGTTAATCAGGTCGGTGGGAATGATGAACTGATTTTCAATGGACAAAGTATGTTTTTTAATGAACAAGGAGAATCGGTGCTCGTGGGGCCCTCTTTTAAAGAATATATTACAACTGTAGATACCAAGGTCGCAACAACGCGCGGCTATTATTCGCCACGCTCGGCAATTGGTTCAGTTCATGATGCTTTAGTCCTTGGGATTCGGGATTACTTTCGCAAAACAGGGTTTAACCAAGCAGTGCTCGGACTTTCTGGGGGGATTGATTCTGCGGTGGTCTGCTGTTTGGCTGCCAAAGCGTTGGGGAGCGAGAATGTTCTTGGGATTTCTATGCCTTCACCTTATTCCTCCACAGGAAGCGTGGAAGATTCCAGAGAGCTTGCTCATAACTTAGGGGTAAAGTTTAAAGTGATCCCGATCGCCCCTCTTTTTCAAGAGTATCTTCATACTTTGCAACCCTACTTTCAAGGGGAGAGGGGGGTCGTTGATACTACTGAAGAGAATCTACAAGCGAGAATCCGGGGGAATATTTTAATGGCGTTCTCTAATAAATATGGGTACCTTCTCTTAGTAGCCGGGAATAAAAGTGAATTATTAGTAGGATATTGCACTCTTTATGGGGATATGAGCGGGGGCTTGAGCGTTATTACAGATCTATCTAAAACTTTGGTCTATGAGTTAGCAGCGTATATCAATAAAGATCAGGTCTTAATCCCCGAGGCGATTATCAACAAAGCGCCTTCGGCTGAACTCCGACCCGATCAAGTTGACCAGGATACATTACCTCCCTATTCACTTTTGGATCAGGTTTTGGATCTTTATATGGAAGAAAACCGTTCCCCTGAGGAGATTATCGCTCTAGGGTTTGAAGAAGGGATGGTTAGATGGGTCATCCAGACAGTAAAACGTAATGAATATAAACGAAGACAAGCCGTTTTAGGACTAAGGGTCACCAGGAACCCTCTGGGACCGAAACGTCAGTTTCCGGTAGCCGCCAAATTTTAAAAAGACGGGGGCGCCGGGAAGGTTAGGGTAAAGATACTCCCTGCTTCTGGTCTGCTCTCTACCTTAACAGTGCCTCCCATCGCTTCTGTTAACTCTTTAACAATCGACAACCCCAACCCGCTGCCACCGGTCCGCCGGGAGCGGGAGGGATCGATCCGGTAAAAACGCTCAAATATTTTCGGGATTTCCTCCGGCTGGACTCCAATTCCCTGATCGGCGATGCTAATTTTAATTTGAGACGCTTCCTTCTGTAAAATAATAATTATCTTTCCTCCGGGAACAGAAAATTTGATGGCATTACTCAAGAGGTTATTAACAATTTTAGTGAAGGCCTCCGGATCTCCTTTAAGATAAAGGGGTATGGTGGGAAGCTCAACAATGATGGTCAGATCATGCTCAGCGGCTAATGGTCGAAATTTTTCCGCCAGGTTTGCTAGGATCAGATTGAGATCAAGCGGGAGGGAACGGAGATTCTTGCATAATCCGGTGGAAGAAGTAAGATCCTGAAGATCATTGAGGAGTGAAGTTAGGTTCATTACTTCCTCCATAACCAAAGAAAGGGATTCTTGGTTTGGGGTGATGATTCCGTCCTGAAAAGCTTCTAGATGGCTACGGATGGTGGTGAGCGGGGTACGAAGTTCATGAGCGGTCTCCGAAAGATAAGATTTTTTTAGTTCCTCCAGATGGAGTAGATTTTCGGCAGTAGTATTGAAATCAGTAGCTAATTCCCCCAGTTCATCCTGGGAAGAATCTTTAATTCTTACCTTTAAATCCCCGGCGGCCAGTGTAGCAAAAGCCTGTTTAAGCCTTCCCAGGCGGTTGATAATTAAATAATTCGCCCCCCAAAAACCTAAACCTAAAGCTATAACCCCTAAAATGATAATACTAAAAATTATCATCCGGTTCACGGATTGCTGGAAAGCTAAATCAGCGTGGGTAATTAAACCGGCGGGGTTAGTACTTAACAGCCAGGCTCTTCCGATCACCTGATTTTGAACCACAAGGGGGTAGACTTTAACTCTACGATTGGCAAGTCCCCCTCTTACCATATATCTTCGCCCTAATCCTTGATGTAAAAGAGTGTTACTCTTAGAATCTTCTAATTTTAGTAATGACGGATTAGACATGATTAGTCTTCTTCCTTCTGGGGAATTAACTACCCGTTCCCAGTTTCCGGCCAGTTGATAAGTCTCTTGTAGTAAAGAGAGGAAGTCCTCTGTTTGCAATTCGTAGGTTTTTAGCAGATATTTTTTAAAATTAGTATCAAAACCTTTATTGATCAGCCATCCTGTTAAGAGCACCGAACCGAGAACTACCCCAGTCAAGAAGAGAGAAAACTTCCAGCGGAGACTAGCTTTAAAGTTCATGGTTTCTCTCCTGTTCTGGAGAGAATTTATAACCTACTCCGAAAATGGTCTTAATATAGCGGGGTTTAGCAGGATAGGGTTCAAGTTTCTGGCGTAGATTTTTAATATGAGCATCAATCGTTCGTTCATAGCCTTCATAACTTGTTCCTTGCAGTTTTTCCAAGAGTGCTTCTCTACGAAATACTTGTCCGGCATGGATTGCTAACATTAATAAAAGTTGGAATTCGGTGGGAGTAAGACTCAGTTTGGTTCCATCGCGATAAACTTCATATTTTAAAGGATCGATTAACAGTCGACCGTTATCCAGAACGAGTGGCGCAGGGCGCTCCTTTTTTTTCGACCGGCGCAGGAGAGCCATGACCCGCGTCACTAATTCTTTTGGACTGAAAGGTTTGATCATGTAATCATCGGCTCCGATCTGTAGCCCAAAAATCCTTTCTTCCTCAGTAGTTAAGGCTGAAAGCATTAAAATAGGGATTTCGTTTTGCTGACGAATCTGTGTACAAAGCAGATCTCCAGAGACATTGGGTAGCATACGATCAAGAATGATCAGATCAGGCGGATTATTTTTAATTTCATCAATAACTTTTGCTCCGTCCGTAATGATGCGGATCTTATAGCCCTCTTTCTCTAGGTAGGCGCGGATAATCTGGGCCACTTTGGCCTCATCTTCGATGATGAGAATAGTTTCGTTCATTGCATACCTCCTGGTTTCACCGCTGCTCCTCATTCCCCTAAAAGCAAAGGTGTTGTATTATAGAAAACGGGTAAAAGGGGGCGGTTGTTCCCTGCAGTACAAATCTGATTATATAGGGCTTTTTGCGTTGCCTTTTGATTTAATGATCCCGATAGAATATATTGATAGCCTAATACCAGTCAAACACTATATGAGGTTAGACCTAGTTCCTGTTTAGCAAAACGATAGAAAACTTCGATCTTCCATCTTTTTAAATATGTTGCTGCCGCTGTGTCTGACTCATCCCAACGGTAGCTAATCAATAAACATCAATTATTTATAATTTTATACACTAGGTGTAACTGGCCTGTCTTTATAGATAAGGGTGATGTGGAAGCTATATAAAAAATCGAGGAGAGGTCTTGACAAAAGGGGAATATTATTCTATAATCATACTACCCTAGGGGGTATAGTAAGGGGGGTTGATTATGACCCAGTCCAGTGCAGATCATAGTGAGCATATTTCTGGGGATATTAAGGATGATTTGATCAAACGACTACGACGGATTGAGGGTCAGGTTCGTGGTCTGCAGAGAATGATCGAAGAAGATCGTTCTTGCCAAGAAGTGGTGTTCCAAGTAGCTGCTGTTAAGTCAGCAGTGGTTCAAGTAGCCATGACTATACTTAGTCATCAGTTAGCTTCCTGCATCTCTCAAGAGCTATCCAAAGGTGGAAGTCCGGAGCAAGCAATGGAAAAGTTTACGGAGGTTTTTAAAAAATTCTATTAAAGGAGAGTATTCGACTTTCAAACGAGTATCGAGTGAGCTATGAACATCGAGTCGTATTATCTGGTTAATTTAAACAAAATTGGCGCTTTATTTTAAAGGAGGTAAGTATTAATGGTATTAACATTAACCAATAGCAATTTCAAGGCAGAGATTCTAGATTATAATGGGGTGGCGCTTGTGGATTTTTGGGCCCCCTGGTGTGGTCCTTGCCGGATGGTGGCGCCCATCATTGATGAGATCGCTGAGGAGTATCAAGGAAAGGCAAAAGTAGGGAAGTTGAATACTGATGAAAACCTGGCCCTTTCGACTGAATATAATATTATGTCCATACCGACAATGCTGATCTTTAAAGATGGTAAGATTGTAGACCAGATTAATGGAGCTCTTCCTAAGAAGAGAATAACAGCAGTTCTTGATAAGTGGGTATAAAAATGGCCTCAACGGCCATTTTTTAGTTAAAACAGGTTGCTAAATTTCCGCCCTAACCAGGTAAAAAAGGTGATAATTTGATAGAAAATTAGTTTGAAAAATCCGGCTTTCTTAACTTCGCGAGTGGTTATTAGCGGAACTTCTTCTCGTAAAGGGCCATCGACTGTTAAATATTTATATTTCTCTGACCCGTGGTATTCAGCCACTAATTTGCCTACAGATTTCCCCTTAGCTACTGGAGCCGCGATCCTAGCTGTTTCAAGTTTAGCTATAGGTTGGTAGAGACTGTCTTCGCTTCGTCTAATTAGTAGAGTGAGAGGTTTTTCAGAGGCAATTCCTACTCTTGTTTCTCTTCCTTTTTGGACAGGAATTTCAGGGGTAGCTGGAACTTTGAACTCAGCAGGGAAAAGAGTTTTGGTCTCATAATTCATAAACCCATAATCCATCAATTTTTTTGTCTCCTGAAAACGGGCGGCATAGGATTTAGCTTTCATTACTACAGAAATTAGTCTGGTCTCATTACGTTTAGCGGTAGCAGTGAAGCAAAATCCAGCTAAATCTGTAGAGCCGGTTTTTAAACCGTCAGTCCCCTTATAACCATAAACTAACTCAGGTAGCATCCAGTTCCAGTTATCCATTTTAATGGCATCAACTGTTTCGGCTCGAAATATTTTTTTGGCAATACTAGAGATCGTAAGAACTTCGGGGAAATCATTGATTAAGCGGAAAGCCATGATGGCGGTATCTTTTGCCGAGGCGAAATTTTCTTGATCAGAGTTTCCTGCCGGATGTAATCCTAGTAAATCCTTATTGTTTAAGCCAGTAGAGTTAACAAAAGTAAAATTTTCCATCCCGAAGGCCCTGGCTTTTTCATTCATCATCCGTACAAACTCTGTTTCATTTCCCGCCACTAACTCAGTTAAAGCAATAGTAGCCCCATTAGCTGAATAGATCGCCATTGCTTCATAAAGTTCTTTGACGGTATATTGTTGGTTGGAACGCAAAGGGACATTAGAAAGCTTAAGATTCTGGGAGATACGATGGGCATAATCGCTGATCGAGGTAGTCTGCGTCCAACTAATTCTGTTTTCCTTGATTTTTTCGAAGATCAGGTACTCGGTAAGGATCTTTGTCATGCTGGCTAAAGCTAATGGTTGCTCAGCGTTCTTTTCGTATAAAATTTTGCCACTCTTTCCATCCACCAAAATACTTGCTTCTGCGCGTAAACGTAAGGGGTCGGCAATTGGTTGCGCTTGAACCTGAATAGTTGTTCCCAGGAAAGAAAGGAGCAAAGATTGAATAAGGACAAAGCTGATCATATTTTTGAGATATTTTCTCATCTAAGCACCTCCTGTGGTTAATTTGTATTTTTGCGGTCTATTTAAAATTATAACATACATTAATCCGAAAAAAGAAATTGAGAAAATCCGAAAGCATGGCCTTCGGATTTAGTAATAAAATGTTCGGGGCTCTTATTCAACTTTAGTCCGTTCGCGGAAAAGGAAAGTAATTGTGTAGAGCCCAGCCAATCCGATTAGGGAATACACGATCCGACTCAACATAGTGGTTGTTCCTCCAAAGATACTGGCTACCAGATCCATGCGGAATAACCCTACTAATAACCAGTTTATGGCGCCGATAATTACTAGAATTAACGCCAGCCTATCCATAGTATCAACCTCCTTTTGCAAATTTATTAAAGTATTAACCTAAAGTTTTATTTTTTTACCTAGATTTTAATGCTCACCACCTTTCAGGGAAGCAGGCAAGATCTGGTTAGGATGGATAAGCAGTAAGGATAAAACTCCGATGATGGCTACTAGCCCGACAGTAGACCAGAAGATGGTGGATTGACCGAATTTAGAAGAAAGTCCAAAAACCGGTGGACCCATGGCGACACCAAAGAACCTGACAGTTCCATATAAACAGGTAATTAGTCCTCGTTCGCTGGTGGGCGCTGATGAAGTGATTAGAGTATTTAATGATGGAAGAACCATCCCAGTTCCCAACCCAATAAAAGAAGAGAAGAGCACTTTAGCAAAGAGCCCGTTTATTATAGGGAAGAAAAATAAACCTAAAGCTACCATTGAAAGGCCACCAATAATGGTCCATTTCAGGGTTTTGGTCAATTGTTTTTTTAAGATTATTCCTAAAAGATAAGAGGTTAAAGCCATAGCAGACACAGGAATAGCGATTACTAGACCGCGTTGGAAGATCCCGGAACGATATTTTTCTTCTAGCAGATCGGAGAAAAGGCTTAGTAACCCAAAAAGGGAAAAAAGAACAATCAAACCACAGAGGAAGGCGGCGCTTAAGTTAGCTCCCTTCTCCTTTAAAATTTGGAGAAGGTTTTTCCTGTAAGCAGAAAGCGATTGAGCTTTGTTATTACCCTTTGGTTCTTGAGTTACCCAAAAGATGGCGGCAGCGATCGGGAAGGATAAAACTCCATAAGCAAAAAAAGGCATATACCAAGAGATTAGCCCGATGGTAGCGCCTGCTAGAGGGCTGACGACCTTTCCTAAACCATTAGCCGCTTCTAACAAACCTAAAACCTGAGCTCGTTCTTGATCTTGAATTAAGTCACTAGCTAAAGCCATGGCGAGCTGATAGGTTCCTCCAGCGCCAATTCCTTGGATAATTCTTGCTCCCAGGAGATAAGGATAAGGTTTGGTGAGAAACAGGGCAGCTAATCCTGCAAGAAGGCCACCAATTCCGTAGATTACTAAGGCGGGCGCCATCACTATTTTTCTGCCTATCTGGTCGGAAAGAATACCGGCAAAAGGAATGGTTAGACCGGCTGGGACGGAAAAGGCGGTAATTAAGAGCCCCACCTGAAAAAGATTTAATTTCAATGTTTTTTGGATGGCAGGTAGAACAGGAATTAGCATCGAATTTCCTAAAACCATAATAAAAGGGACAGTAGCTAGGATCCAGATTGTCGGTTTGATCTCTGGTTTCATTTAAGCATTCTCCTACTAAATATTTTTCGTGTTACCTTGATGCTTTACTTCCTATTCGAGCTGGATCAGGATTGTTTAATCATTTATTTAAGATTTAACTACAAAATATTGATAATCTCCAAAGGCATTTTTTAGGTCGGTTAAATGGATTTGGTAATGATGCATTTCCTTCGGATAATAAACAACTCTAGTTTGCCAAGAAAAAGGGATTATTAAACAAACAATTTAGTTGAAACTTTTTATAAAATTATATATAGATCAAGGATTACCTATTATTTCGTGGAATAAGAGCACAAGACGAAAAATAGAGGGGGAGAAAGAAAGTGGATGATCTAGAGTATAGGGAGGCTTTTTTGAACGGTAACTCCAAAAAAGTAGAGGACTTAGTAAAAAATGCTTTAGAAGCAGGGGTTTCTCCTCGGATAATTATTAACCAGGCGTTAATTCCAGCTATGGAGATCGTAGGCCAAAAATTTAAAGATGATGAGATTTTTCTTCCCGAGGTAATGTTGGCGGCTAGAGCGATGCAATCAGGTCTTAAGATTTTAAAACCATTGCTGACCGGGGAGCAAAAAAATTATGTGGGCCGGGTTGTGATTGGGACGGTTCATGGTGATCATCATGATATTGGAAAAAACCTGGTAGCAATGATGTTGGAGGGAGCAGGGTTTGAAGTCTTTGACTTAGGCGCTAATGTTTCTGCAGAAAGGTTTTTACAAGCTTTACAACAACATCAACCTGATATTTTAGGCTTGTCCTCCCTACTTACCACTACGATGCCAAAGATGAAAGAGGTGCTCTCTCTTTTAGAAACGACTGGGGTAAGATCAAAAATTAAAGTCATGATTGGGGGGGCGCCTGTTACTCAGGAATATGCTGATCGCATCGGGGCTGATGGTTATGCCTCCAATGCTGGTTCCGCTGTAGAATTAGCTAAGAAGTTTTGTCGAAACTAAGTATTTTTGTCATAGGCTAGCGTCTGTTCTTCGTTTTAATAAGCGAATGGTTTTATCAGATACGGCGAGGAAAGATGGAATAGTTTACCTTACCTTGGCATAATTTGAGGATGAGGAAGGTGAGGTAAGTGTTTAGAATTATTATCGCTTTGATGGCTTTTTTCTTAGTAGCATCCCCTTTGCCTGGAAGTGGAGAAAAAGAGAACAATAATTCAACAGTCGTTTACTTTGAAACTAAAGACCCAGAAGGGGATGATTACGGACCAGGGAGTTATATTTATCCTAGAAATTTAGCCTTTAAACCGTACAACGGACTTTTAGATCTTTTGTTTTTTAGAGTTTCTGGTCAGGCGCAAAATATATTTTTTGATGTAAAAATTAAGAAGATTAGTAACCCCTGGAATGCTCCAGAAGGTTTTATCCATCCAGTAATCCATATCTATCTTGATACGGCAAAGGGAGGGAGAACAGAGCCTTTAAATGAAGCCTTAGGCGTTAGCTTTCCACCACAATATGGCTGGGAATATTGCTTAGAAGGGATCGGATGGGAAAGTAGCAGGTTAACTTATTTAACTCCCCAGGGTAGTTTGGAATCTACCGAGCTGTTAGCCTACTATCTCCCAGAACAACATATAATTCGCCTCGCGGTTCCTGTTGAGCTCATTGGACGTCCCCAGAAAAATTGGAAATATTTTGTCTTAGTTGGTTCTTATGATGGGTTTGGGCCTGGTTTTTTGCGGGAGATTCGAAAAGAACCAGGTGATTGGGTATTTGGTGGAGGTTCAGATGACAATGGCTCACCTAGAGTTATAGATCTGTTAGCTCCGGATAAGGGGCGATACTCTCAAGAACGACAGCTAAGTTTTCCTAAGAAAAATGGAAAACCAGTGCTTGTCTACCCTATTAATCTAAAAACTCGGATCTCATGGGGTTTCTTCCTTCTTCCCCTCTTGATTTTAATAGTTGGTTACCTTATAAAAAAACGGCTGGTTATTTTTGGATTTTGGTTAAAAGGGGGGAAGCTTGAGAAAAACTAACAAACATTTTAGTTTAGAAAGTATTTAGGGATAACTTAATTTTTAGGTATAGATCTTCCCTTACCTGAACAATACTAAATATTGGACGGGGAGGGAGATATATGTTTTTCGAAAGGAAGGAATTATTCGATAAACTTGTGAATGAACTATTAGGAATAAATCGTGTTGCTGATAAGTCTTCTGAGGAAAGATCGTGGCAGCTCATTGAAGAGGCTAAAAGAGATTGGCTGGATGCCAGGGCTTATTTTAATGCGGTAACAGAACCTGAGTTAATAGATCATGCGATTTACACCTTAGGGGCTGCGGAGAAACGTTATGTGTATCTTCTGAAAAAAGCCAGGGAGGAAAGGTTTTTTCAGGAAAAGCTCTCTCTGTAAAAGGTAAAGAGATTTTAAGCTAGGGGAGGAGGTTTAGGTGTCCTTCGAAGTACTAATAGTTTATTTTGCGCTTTTACTTTTAATTGCTTTGGGTGGGAAGTACCTTTTTTCGCCAATGCAATTGTTGATTAAATTTATGTTTAAAGGCGGGATTGGATTTATTCTCCTCTTGGGTTTTAATCTATTATCGCGTTTTACTGGCTATTATCTACCTATTAATTTTTACACCGCTTTATATTGCGGTTTTTTGGGTCTTCCCGGTTTAATTTCCTTGTGCTTCTTAAAGACCTGGTTATAATGATGATTTATGCACGCATTAAACATACCGGGAATATTATTATCCCGGTGAGGTGTTGATAATGGAAAACAAATGCTCTTGTTCTTTCTGTGGCAATCTAACTTTTGGGGGCTTAAGAATACACGGTGAATTAATCTGCCCGGCTTGTGAAGGACGTTTAGCTCAATTACAGATTGAAGATGAAGACTATAAAGATTGGCTAGGTCATTTACGATCCATGTGGTTAAAATGGATGAAGCCTGAACACCCTGGTTTTTAGAACCAGGGTGTTTTTTGAACTGTTCATCGCAAAAAGAGGAATGCAAGAAGTTTATGTCGAAAAATTATAACATGTCTACTTATAGTTTTACGCAGAAAGATGCTCCTTTGTTTGAAAACTTTCTTCACTATTCGAGAAAGGGAATGGCAGCCTTTCATACCCCTGGCCACCGTGGAGGCCGCGGCTGTGAGGATCTTTTTCGTAGTTTGGGCGGAGAGTTCTTACGGCTGGATCTAACAGAGCTCAAGGGCGCAAATCTTGATCAAGATCCTGATTTTCTAATTAAGAAGGCGGAGGAATTAGCGGCGGAGGCATTTGGAGCCAAACAAAGCTACTTCTTAGTAAATGGGGCAAGTATTGGTATTATGGCTGCCCTTTTAGCGCTAAAAGGATTAGGAAAGGAGATATTGATTGCCAGGAATTGTCATCTCTCTGTCATTAACGGTTTAATCCTTTCTGGTCTAAAACCAGTCTTTATCTCTCCTACCTGGGTGGAAGGACTCCCCTGTTTACCATCATTAGCAGTAGTAACTAACGCTCTCAAGGATTATCCAGATGCGGCAGGAGTATTCCTTACCAACCCGGGATACCATGGAATTTACGGGCCACTGGGGGAAATTGCGAAACTATGTAAAGCGAAAAAGGTCCCTTTACTGCTTGATGAAGCTCATGGAGGTTATCTTAAATATATTAACAATCGCATTGAAGAAGCGAGCACAGTTGATGCGGATTTATGGGTCTGGGGCACTCATAAAATGATGGGCTCGTTGACCCAGACTGGTATGCTCCATCTAGGTTCCGGCTTTCAGAACCGGGAAAAGCTAGAAGATGCTTTAGAGCTTTTAAGTTCAACCAGCCCTTCATATCTCCTCCTGGCTTCATTGGATTCTGCTCGGCGACAGTTATATTTAAACGGTCGGGCAATGTTTACTCGAGCTGCGGAGCTAAGTGAGATTGTTCGTCAGGAAATTATAAATTTACCTGGTCTTAAACTTATAGAGAACTGTTACCTTCCTACTGGTTACGGAGTTGATCCCACGAAGATTATTTTGTCCTTAGCGCCTGTTGGGTGGTCGGGGATTAAAGTGGAAGAGATCTTACGTCAAAAATATTTGATTCAACCGGAATACGCGGATCGAGATTATGTCTATATCTTTGTATCTTATGCTCAGGAAAGAAAAGAGGTTTGCTCCCTAATCCAGGCTCTTACTAACTTTGCAACTACTGCCGGACCTGATTGCGACAGGGGAAGAATTCACCCCCCACCATGGAACCGGCAACCATTACAGTTATCTCCGAGTGAGGCCGTTAATAAGCCTGTTACCTATCTAAATTTGCAGGAAGTTACCGGAAAAATTGCGGCAGGGTGGGTAGCGGCTTACCCTCCTGGAATTCCGCTCTGGGTTCCTGGCGAGCAGATCTCATCAGCGATGGTGGAATGGCTCATCTCCTTTCAAAGGCAAGGAGGGTATATTCGGGGACTCAAAAAAAATCAAGTAAAAGTAATCCAGTAATAGGATGATGATTAACTGGTCTGAGTCTACAAAAGAGGAGTAAAGATGAAGAAGGCGTTATTTGTTACTTTTGAAGGGGTGGATGGCGCTGGGAAATCCACTCAAGCCCAGATGTTGTTAAAGAAAATAAAAGAATGTGGGGTTTCAGTTGTTTTAACCCGAGAGCCTGGGGGGACTCGGTTGGCGGAGAAGATTCGTAATTTACTTCTCTATGATGAGGAGATTAAGTTCTCTTCTGTTACTGAAGTTTTGCTTTATGCCGCTTCTCGCGCTCAACATGTAGCCGAGGTGATCCAACCGGCTTTAGCCCGGGGAGAGGTGGTCATTTGTGAACGGTTTACCGATTCCACCCTAGCCTATCAAGGCTTTGCCTCTGGAAATGATCTGGAAATGATTCGTCAGATTGACAAGGTTGCGACTGGCGGTTTAGTCCCGGATCTTACTTTCTTATTGGATTTAGGTCCAGTTGAAGGGTGGGCCCGGGTGCAGGAGAGAAACAACAATGGAAAACACGATCGTATAGAGGCTAAGGGATCTTCTTTTCAGGAGAAGGTGCGTCAGGGCTATTTAGAAATAGCCGCTAATAATCAGGAGCGAGTATCAATTATTAACTGTTATGGGTTAGGAGAAAAAGAGATTCATCATAAGATCTGGAGAGTTTTTCTCGAGAAGTTTAGCTTTCTTCGTGAAGCCAATCAATAAATCAATAAAGAGGGAGGGGATTACGATGATGCTGATTATTGCTGTGGTACAGGATCAGGATGTGAGCCGCTTATTAACTTTCTTGATGGACAAAGGATATAGCGCCACCAAGTTGGCAAGTACAGGAGGTTTCCTCCGTCAAGGGAATACTACTTTATTAATCGGGGTGAATGATGACAAAGTAAGTGAGGTTATTTCTATTATTAAAGAAGTATGCCGTACGAGAAAGAGATTAGTCAGTCCGTTAGCGGCAGTAGATCGAACCCTTAATACTTATATACCTACCCCTGTTGAGGTTGAAGTGGGAGGAGCTACTGTCTTTACGATTAAAGTTGATTCTTTCGAAAAGATGTAGAGAAAGAGTGGAAAACGAATGCGGATCAAAGGAGTAGGCGCAGAATCGCCACAGGTCATAACAGAGCGGGGAGAATCAAGCCCGGAAGCAGCAACAAGTTCGGCCTTTTCTCAGATTTTAAAGGATCAGGAAGGAAAACAGGCTGATAGTTGGGAACAACTATTACAACAGGTAGATGAAACTGCCAAAAAACTACTCACTCAGCCGAATATGGGAAATCTCCGCCTCTATCGAGAAGCGGTACGTGCTTTCTTAAAGAATGCCTTGAGTGGCAGTTACCGGTTGAAAGGGGAAAGTCGCTGGGATCGGCGGGGAAATCGTCGAGTGTTTTGTATAGTAGAGAAAATTAATAAATCCTTGGAGGACCTGACCACTTTAGTTTTACAAAAGAATGAAGAGGCGATCGGGGTTATGGCTAAGATTGATGAGATTAGGGGTTTGCTAGTAGATTTATACTATTGACTTAGAGCAGTGGACGGAGTAATCTTGATGAAAGCTGTAGGCATTCGATTTATGGACAGAGAATTTTAAGGAGAATTGGTTTGAACGAAGAATTGTATAAAAAGCGTCGGGCAGTGTTACAAAAGGTTTTTCGTGCCGGGAAAATAAGCCATGCTTACCTTTTTGTGGGGAAAGTTAACCGGGAAAATGAAGATACGATTATGCTGCTAGCCCAGATTCTACTCTGCCTCTCCGCAGAGGAACGTCCCTGTGGGAGTTGTCGCTCTTGCCTTCTTTTCTCTAGTAAAAATCATCCGGACTTTCGCGTAATTGAGTCTGATGGGGGTAGAATAAAGCTAGCTGAGGTACGCGAAATTTGTTATGATACTTCTTTGAACCCTTATTTGTCTCCCAGTAAGGTTTACTATTTTAAAAATTTTGATTCCCTTACTGAGGTAGCGGCTAATGCTTTTTTAAAAACCTTAGAGGAACCTCCTCCTTCGGTTTATTTTCTGGCGCTAGCAGAGAACGATGGAGTAATTCTCCCAACAATACGCTCAAGGATGCACCGGGTTAATCTGGGAGGCTTTGAGCGGGAAAATTTAATACCGCCTTTGAATAGTAATTATTTATTAAAGGGGGAAAGTTTGTTCTCCCTTTTTAAAGAAGCAGAAACGTTAAGTAATAAAGATCGAAACCAGTTCGAACTTGAGCTGCGAGAGATTCAAGAGCAATATCGGAGTCTATTAGTGTCTGAAGTTCTGCAAGGGCAGCCAGTGAATAAGGGCTTAGTTCGTGTTATTGCTGCGGTGCAAAGAGCCCGGGAATATGTGGCGGCCAATCTTAATCTCCGTCTGTTATTGGAAGACCTGTATTTAACGATTTACGAAGAATTTTCTAAGTAGTCGCTCACGCT
>DHOO01000059.1:0-12250 GCA_002409975.1 Firmicutes bacterium UBA5388 | reverse complement strand
TATTTGCCGGATTTTGGGACCTACGCTTACTTACCAAGGCTGTCATTCAACACGAGCGGCGAGCGACCAGCGACGAGTTGCGAACAGGAATAAATAAAAGAAGGGAGGAAGAGGGGATGAAGCAAGCACCGATCAATACCTCTTCCGAATTATATAATGTGGTGGGAGTGCGCTTTAAACGAGCTGGGAAAATTTATTATTTTGATCCTAATGATCTTGTTTTGAGTTTGGAGCAAGAAGTAATTGTCGAAACAGCGCGAGGTTTAGAGTGTGGCAGGGTTAAGATTGGTCCTAAAAAGGTAAGCCAAGAAGATATTACCCCGCCTTTAAAAAAAGTAATTCGAGTGGCTACCGAGAAGGATAAAGAGCAATATCTTGAAAACCAGGATAAAGAGGTTAACGCTTTTCAGGTTTGCTTAGAAAAAATAAAGCAACATCAGCTGGAAATGAAATTGATTGATGTAGAATATACTTTTGACCGGAATAAGATTATCTTTTATTTTACTGCAGACGGGCGGGTTGATTTTCGGGAGTTGGTAAAGGATTTAGCCTCGATTTTTCGGACTAGAATTGAGTTGCGCCAGATTGGAGTTAGAGATGAGGCCAAAATGTTGGGGGGGCTTGGACCCTGTGGTCGCTCTATGTGTTGTGCCACTTTTCTCGGGGAGTTTGATCCCGTTTCGATTAAAATGGCTAAGGAACAGAATCTTTCTTTGAATCCCGCTAAAATCTCGGGTATTTGTGGTCGTTTGATGTGTTGTCTTAAATATGAATCTGAAAGTTACCGCGAGATCAATAACGAGTTACCAGGTATTGGGGGTACTGTACAGTATCAAGGAAAAAATGCGGTAGTTGTTGAGCAAAATTTGCTTAAGGAGACATTGATTCTTCAACTTTCCAATCAGGAACGAATTGAAGTGCCTCTTGGCGAGGTTGATTATTAACCGGCAACGCCGGTTTTTTTATAAGCACTTAGGCTGTTCACGCAGAATTAGAGAGAAGAAAAAGTACCTACCGGTAAATATTGGCTATTAATACTAAATATTATATTCCCTTGCATAATTATAAGTAATAATATATAATATAATCGATATTTATGAGCACATGTGGAGGGTTAGTTTGATGAAAAAGAAATATTTATTTGCCGGTCTGATCGTGTTGGTAGTTGTTCTTTTGGTGCTATTTGTACTTCCACGAACCAAAAAAAGTCAACAAGAAATAATTAAGGTAGGATCGGACGCTGCTTTTGCTCCCTTTGAGTATGTGGACGAGACTACTGGGGAATTAAAGGGATTTGATCTTGATTTAATGCGGGCGATTGGGGAAGAGTTAGGAATTAAGGTCGAGATTCAGAATGTGGCTTGGGATGGGATTATTCCTGGTTTAATGGGTGGTAATTACAATGTAATTGCTTCAGGAATGACCATTACTGAGGAGAGGCTAGAAGTAGTTAATTTTACTGATCCTTATATCAACGCTGGCCAGGTTATTGTTGTCCGGGTTAACAATAACAGTATTTTGACTAAAGAGGATTTAGTGGGGAAGAAGGTAGCAGTTCAAATTAGTACGACAGGCGATCTCGAAGCCACTAAGATGTTACAGGAAGAGGATATTAAAATTAGTGAGATAAAAAGGTTTAATGCGCCACCTGACACTTTTTTAGAATTAAAAAATAGGGGAGTAGATGCGGTTATTATTGACTTGGCGGTTGCTGCCGAACAGATTAAAGCTACTCCTGGACTTTATAAAATGGCGGGTGAGCCGTTTACCTTTGAGGAATATGGGTTTGCTTTAAGAAAAAGTGATACAGAACTGTTAGCGAAGATCAATAAAGCGCTAGACAACTTAAAAGCAAACGGTAAATATGACGAGATTTATCAAGAATACTTTGGAGAATAAGAGAACCAAATAGAACCGAACTGCAGCCGGGGGCTGCTTTTTCGGTTTTTGGTCTTGGTTACAATCGAGAGGACAAAAGTAAAATGGAAGGAGAGGACGAAATGGGCTATAAATGGAGTTGGAATGTGATTGTTCGTTCCTTTCCCCTACTTCTAGCGGGAGCTGGATTAACAATTCGACTAACTTGCATTGCGGTGGGTATGGGAATTTTAATTGGAACTTTTGTTGGGATCGGAAGAGTATCAAAGAATAAGTTCATCTTTACCTTAAGTTCAATTTATGTGAATTTTATTCGAGGGACACCTCTATTAGTGCAGTTATATCTCTTTTATTTTGGCCTTCCTGCTCTATTAGGTTTTCCAATTCCTCCATTTCCAGCGGCAATTCTTTCGATGTCGATCAATAGTGGCGCCTATGTGGCGGAGATTGTGCGGGCAGGTATTCAATCGATTGACCAGGGACAAATGGAGGCCGCTCGTTCCTTGGGGATGACCTACCATCAAGCGATGAAGTATGTGATTATTCCTCAAACCTTCAAGCGGATTATTCCTCCATTAGGAAATGAATTTATTGCGATGCTTAAGGATTCTTCAATTGTTTCTGTTATTGCTTTGGAAGAGTTGGTGCGAAAAGGCTATTTAGTGATGGGGAGAACTTTTAGATCATTTGAAGTTTGGACGGCGGTAGCTTTCCTTTTTCTCTTTATGACTTTTCCCATAGCCCAGTTGGTTAACTTCGCGGAGAGGAGGCTGAAGCAAAATGATTAAAGTTAATGCTTTGCATAAAAAATTCGGTCGCCTCCATGTGTTAAAGGGGATAACAAACCAGATTAACCAGGGAGAAGTCGTTTGTGTGATTGGGCCGAGTGGTTCGGGAAAAAGTACATTTTTGCGTTGCCTTAACCTCCTTGAACAACCAAGTAGTGGTCAAATATTTTTCGAGGGAAAAGAAATTACCGATTATCAAAAGATCAATATTAATAAAGTCCGCGTGGAAATGGGAATGGTTTTTCAAAGATTTAACCTTTTCCCTCATATGAGTGTCTTGGATAATATTTGTCTGGCGCCGGTTAAAGTGCGTAATCTTTCCCGGGAAGAAGCTGAAGTAAGGGCTTATTCACTTTTAGGGAAAGTTGGTTTGCAGGATAAAGCTTTAGCTTTTCCTGATAAACTTTCCGGGGGACAGCAGCAGCGTGTAGCTATTGCTAGAGCGTTATCGCTTCAACCGAAGGTCATGTTGTTTGATGAACCAACCTCTGCCTTAGACCCAGAGATGATTAAAGAAGTTTTAGAGGTAATGAAAAATCTGGGGAAAGAAGGGATGACCATGGTGGTGGTAACTCATGAGATGGGTTTTGCTCGTGAGGTTGCGGATCGGGTTCTCTTTATGGATGATGGGTTGATCGTAGAGGAGAATACCCCAGCTAAAATTTTTAGTTCCCCCCAAAATGAGAGAACTAAGATGTTTCTGAGTAAGATTCTTTAGAAATTAAAGACCGTTGTTTGATGAGACAACGGTCTTTTTGGTAAATATATATTGTGGTTAAATCTTAAATAATTGAATTAGGCAATTCCTTAACTTATAAGGACTCATGTATTTTGGGTGGAATAAAAGAAACCATTTTGAAGTTGATACCTTCGAAAAAACAGTTTCTTTAAATAACAAGCAAAAAAAGAGGGCTTGACTTATAGTCACACCCCAAGCTGCCCCTGCTAAACCGAAGGTTGGTAGGGGAACAAAGGCTGCCGAAATTCCTGTTTTAATTAAGATTAAGATCAGGGTCGCTCGGAGAAGAAAACCCTGTTTACCAAGACCTTCTGCTACTGGAATTAATAGATTATTCATTATCATGAACGGAAGCGCGGGGAGAAGAAATGGTAGGTATCTAAGGGCAGAGGTTGTCTTATATAGGACTAGAGATAATGGTTTTCCGTAGCTAAGTAAGAGCAGTGAGATTCCTAAACTGTAAAGCAAGGAGAACCCTAACATGCTCCGTATTTTTTTAAAAAAGAGGGAGAGGTTCTTTTCCATGGTAGCTTTAGCAGTAGCCGGAAGGATTAAGGTTGAAAGGGGAGAGAAGAGAATCAGAGGAAGAAAGATCAGCGGTGTAGCCATTCCCCAGTATTCTCCCAGTTCCTTGGCGATTAAAGAAGGAGTTAGCCCCCCCTCCTTAAGTAGTTTAGGGAGTAGTACACTGTCGGCAATTTTTGAGAGGGAGAGAATTAGTTGCTGAGCCATTAGGGGGAGAGAGGATTTGACTAATCCGCTAAGTTTACGTCCTCGGAGTGAAGGCCCTTTTGACGTTGTTAGTTTCGGCCTGACGATGATCTGGTCGTAAATGAAAAGCGCCAAAAGACAAGTTCCTTCACCTAACAGGAAACCTTTAGCTAGCAATTGGGTACTTGCTTCTACATTATTGGCAAGCAAAGGAGTAAATAGGCTTAAGAGGACAAAGACTGTTTCCCCTAAAGTCTCGGCGATTTCTGAGAAGACAAGAGGAGCGATGCGGTTAAGTCCATGAAAGTACCCGCGGTAAACAAGGCATAAACTATTGAGGGTGATAGCTAAAGCAAAGTATTTTAAGATTAATCCGGTGCGTAGATCATTATAAAGAAAAGAACCTATTGACTCCGAAAAAACAAAAAGAAGAAGAGAAATAATTAGAGCAGAGGTCGTGACTAGGTAGCAAGCCTTCTTTTTAATCCGAAGAATCCAAGCCTGATTATTCTTAACTTGTTCAATGGCAATTAAGCGGACTATAGCGGTGGGCAGACCCATAGTGATGATAATTACTAACAAGCGATAAAAAGGGAAGATCATACCCATCAGACCGAAAGGCTCTGCTCCTAAATGACGGATTAGATAGATGCGATAGACTCCTCCATAAACTTGTAGCAGTAGATTGGATAAACTTAATAGGGCGAAGCTTTTTAATGGAGTTTGGAATTCCGTTTTCAAACTTTCTTCCCCCATTTAGAAATTCTTCCGGTTTTGATTGCCATTACTTAACGTGAGGGAATTACATAATTACCTTAGGCCTCCATTTAACCACAATATATAGTGTTTGACTTTAATTAAGCTATCAATATTTTGCGGCTAAATTTTAAATCAATCAATTGTGCAATTCCTTAAACGTGTGCTGGCGGTAGCTGGTTTGTAAAATGAGCTCTTTAAAAAATAAGTCAATAATTAAAAGTATGTCTCTTTGCCTATCTTCATGCAGGATTTCTCGGAAATCTAATGAATAAATATAGTGATTGAGATAACAGAGGTGTGTTAATGAAGATAATTGGTGTTTTTCCACATTTAGAGAAGCCCCAAGCAGTAGAGACAGCTAAAAAGCTTGTAGGATTATTGCAAAACGCGGGTTTTAAAGTGGTGATGGAAACCCAGAGCGCATGCCAGATCGGGCGCGAACAAATTGGTTTAGAAAAAAAGGAATTACTCTCTCAGATCGAATTTGGGGTTGTGTTGGGAGGCGATGGAGCATTGCTTTCTCTTGCCCGCTTGATCTACCCCCGGGAGATACCTATTTTTGGGATTAACTTGGGACACTTGGGGTTTTTAACAGAAGTAGAAGATAAAGATCTGAAGTTTGCCATTGATAAATTAAGAGCCGGTCAATTTGAAATAGAAGATCGGATTATGGTTGGCGCTGAGATTATTCGAGAAGGAAAGATTATTGGTAGACTAGTAGGATTGAATGATATTGTTCTTTCAAAAGGATTCTCCTCGAGAATGTTACGGATAGAAGTTTTGATTGATCACTATTTAACCGGGACGATGGCGGCGGATGGCTTAATTATTTCTACTCCAACTGGCTCTACGGCCTATTCTTTGTCAGCTGGAGGACCAATTGTTTCTCCGCAGTTACCAGCATTGATTCTTACTCCTATTTGCGCCCATTCTTTTTTTACTCGACCGTTGGTAGTAAGAAGTGATTCTGTTATTGAAATAAAGTTTATTACTCTTCCCAACGAGGTGATACTAGCCGCGGATGGTCAGGAAGGTCTCGAGTTGGAGGCAGAAGATATCGTTAAAATTTTTACTGCTGCTCACAAAACTAAGTTTGTGCGTTTTAAGGAGAAAAGTTTTTATAATATTCTAAGAGAGAAGGTAAAACAAGGAAAGTTATAAGGAGTGTGATCTAGTGAAAGCCCGTCGTCATGCTTTGATCTTATCGATCATCAAGGAGAACGCCATTGAAACTCAAGAAGATCTAGGGGAGGCGCTAAGGTTAGAGGGAGTAGAAGTAACGCAGGCCACTCTTTCGAGGGATATTAAAGAACTAGGTCTTATCAAAGTCCCAACCCCGGACGGGCATTATCGGTATTCTCTGCCCACGGATCGGAGTTTTCCTGATCTCATAAAACGAGCCGAGAGAATGTTTGAACACGCGGTTACGAGCATCGATTATAGTGAAAACATGATTATCATTAAAACTACTAATGGAACTGCTCAAGGGGTAGCTGCCGCTTTGGATGATCTTGACTGGAAAGAGGTTATGGGTACCATCGCCGGGGATGATTCGATCTTAGTGATTGTTAGGAAAAAACAACAAGTAGAGCAAGTATTATCCCGGCTGTATAAATTGAGGAGGTAAAAATATGCTTCGGGAGCTTGTCATCGAGAATTTTGCCTTGATTGATCGTCTCCATCTTGAGTTTGAACGGGGATTTAATATTCTGACAGGAGAAACAGGCGCAGGAAAATCAATTATTATTGATACTGTCAGCTTGATTCTTGGTGGGCGGTCTTCAGCGGAACAAGTTAGAGCTGGTGCAGAATCAGCACAAATAGAAGGGGTTTTTGAACTTGATGACAAACCAGAAATTTTCCACATCCTGGCCGAATGGGGAATTTCTCTCGGGGACGATCAGCTTTTAGTGATTAACAGGGAAATAAACCAATCAGGGAGAAGTCGTTGCCGGCTTAATGGTCAAACCGTTACCGTGTTAACTTTAAGTAGAATTGGGAGCTTATTGATGGATATTCATGGACAACATGAGCACCAGTCTTTGCTTTCCTCCATTGCCCAGCGGGAGATTCTTGATAGTTTTGGTGGGAAGGTCTTGCAAAGAAAAGCGGAAGAAGTAGCGGAGTTATATTTAAACTGGCAGGGAATAAAGAAGGAATTAGAAACATTGGTCACCGGCGAAGAGGAAAAAAACCAGAGGGTGGAGTTTCTTACCTTCCAATTACAAGAGATTGAAAGGGCGAAACTACAACCTGGAGAAGCAGAACGTTTGGAACAAGAGCGGGAGATTTTGGCGGGAGCAGAAAAGCTTTATGAGAATACCTCAGCGACCTACCAGTTGTTATATGGTGCTGATGAACCTGGTTCCGCATTGGACAAACTGGGTGAAGGGGTTCAAGCGCTGGAGAAAGCTACGGAGATTGATGCTAGTTTACAGCAATGGGTTGAAATGGTTACTCAAGTTGCTTGCCAAGTGGAAGAGGTGTCTAGAGAAATAAGGGCTTATCGTGATCGTATTGATTTTAACCCCGAAAAACTATCCCGAACTGAAGAGCGCCTAGATGAGATTGCGAAACTAAAAAGGAAATATGGACAAGGAATACCAGAGATTTTGAAATATGCGGAGAAAATCCGAAAAGAAATAAACTCGAATGAAGATCGAACAGAGCGGATTGCAATCCTTACGAAAAAGCTCCAGACGATTGAGGAGGAGTTGAGCCTGGCAGTTCAAGCCCTTTCCTCTCTGCGGAAAGTTACAGCTGAACGTCTAGAAAGAGCAGTCGCTAAAGAATTGACTGAGGTCAATATGGATAAAACTGTCTTTACAGTCTCTCTTAAGAGGATAATTGATGAGAAAAAAGGATTATTGGTGGATGGAGAAAAAGTGGCGATTACTAAGGAGGGAATTGATCAGGTAGAGTTTTTAGTAGCGCCTAATCCAGGAGAAGGGCTGCGTCCACTGGCAAAAATTGCTTCCGGTGGTGAGCTTTCCCGTTTGATGTTGATCCTTAAGGTTATTATGGCGGAAGAAGATCAGATTCCAACGATGGTTTTTGATGAGATCGATGCGGGGATTGGTGGTCGTACTGCGCAGGCGGTAGCGGAGAAGCTTTTATTGCTTGGCCTCTCGCACCAGGTTATCTGTGTTACTCATCTTCCGCAGATTGCAAGCATGGCGAATAAGCATTTTTATATTGAGAAAAAAACCCACAGAGAGCGAACGATGGTTGAGGTCCGGGCGTTGGAGAAAAATGAGCGAGTTGATGAATTAGCGAGGATGCTTGGTGGAGCGGAGGTTACTTCCACCACACGAGAACATGCTCGGGAGATGTTACTGTTAGCGGAATCAGTCCGTCTAAGTAAAGCTGGGCAAAAGTAATAAACCCACTAGTGGCCTGAAGTCTTACTTTTTGCACCTGAGTTAAGCTAAGAGAAGAGCTAATAAAAGCTCAGCTAAATTTTGGAGGCGCGGAAAGAAGCTTGGTGATCTTTGCGGTCGAAAACGGTCGATAGCGGGGTGGAAAGGATGATTAGTGAACTTTCTAAGCAACAGCGGAAAGTGCTTCTGCTGCTGGTGATTGCAATTCTGCTTGGGTCAGGTAATCTCTTATACCAATCGTTGCAGCGGGGACCAGTTGAAGTTTATCTGGTTTCTCCGGTGTCGGTTCCTTGGCCGGGCAAGGAACCGGATCTTGGATTTAATCAAAATAATCCTCTGCAACTAGGTAATGTTCAGAAGATAAAGACAGAACCGGCAGAGGCTCCTAACAATAAAGAGGAACCAGTTAACACCGGGCTTTCAAAAAAACAGCCTTCCGGATTAATTGATCCCAATACAGCAACCAGCGAGGAATTGCAGACCATACCAGGAATCGGGCCAGTACTGGCTTCCCGAATTATCGAATATCGGGAGCAAGTAAAGAAGTTCCAAAAAGTTGAGGATTTGCTGGAGATCAAAGGAATTGGCAAGAAAACTCTGGAAAAAATCAGGGAGTATATTGAGATTAAACCATGATTCCCGTTTCTCCTCTCTTATCGTATCCCTTGTTCCTCGGTAGTGGGATTGTAGCAGGCTGGTATGGGGGGTTAGGGAAGAACTATGCATATTTATTATTACCGCTCTTTGTCATAATCATAATTTTATTAGTGAGGCGTAGAAAGACCCCGCTCCTTGGGATCGTGTTCTTTCTTACTTTAGGCGCCTTTTTAGGCGCACGAGAACAACAACGCCGGGTGATTAATTACGAGGTCGCTAGTAGTTATCGAGATCAGGAAATAACCGTTATAGGGACTGTTGTTAGTACTCCTTCTCCCTGGCGGAAGGGTTCCCGTTTTATCCTCCGTGTGGAGAGCTTAAATGATGAACTCTTAGAGTTAAACCCCAAGTGGGAGATTTTCCTCCACTCTCCACAGGAGTATAACTATGGTCAGCGACTGGAGATTGCTGGAAATCCCTTCGGGGAAGCTTCACAAGTGGTGACTACCTGGGCGAGAGAAGGGGTCACTAGCGGTTTATTGGCGAAGGGAAAGCCTTTGCTTAGAGGAGAAGGAAAGACTAATTTATTTTTACGTTTTTCAAATCGCTTACGACACCGTTTGTTAGCAGTCGGTGAACAGACTCTCCCAGCAGAGGCCGCTATTCTTCTCCACGGGATGCTCTTAGGGAGGATAGAGGAACAACTATCAAGGGATCAGTTTGAACGGGCGGGGATTGCGCATCTGCTTTCTGTTAGTGGTCTTCACCTGTTGTTTTGGTTGGGTTTGTTTTGGGGCTTAGGAAAGATTATTCACCTTCCTGACTGGTTGTTGGCAGTTCTTGCTCTTCCAGTCATTGTTCTTTTTATTCTCATGGCTGGGGGCAAGGCGCCAGCCATGAGAGCCGGGATCATGACCCTTCTCGCTTTGTTTGGAGAATTATCCCGGCGGAGAACAGAAGGTCCCCTTCTCTTAGCCGCCGCTGCCTGTGTGATTATGATGATTCGACCTCTTGAAATTTTTTCACAAGGATTTTGGCTTTCTTTTTCAGCATGTGTAGGACTAATAGTGTTGTCTCCAAAATGGGAAAAATCCTTTCAGCATCATCCCTTTTTTGTTTGGCTCCAACCTTTCCTCCTTTCTTTTTTTGCGTACCTAATGGTCTTACCTTTAATAGCCAGGTTTTATGGTGGTGTCTCTCTAGTGGCGCCGCTTGCTAACGTGATTTTAGTACCGCTTGCTGGCATCGCTGTTCAGATTGGATTATTAGCTTCTTTATTAGGTTTAGTCTATCTTCCTCTTGCCCAGTTGTTAAATGCCGGCAATAAGTTAATCATTCTCCTCTTCCGGGTAATCTTAACGTTTTTTACAAAATTGCCAGGGTATGTCTCTTTTCCACCCTGGCCTTGGATGGTGGTGGTGGCGATTTATGCGGTCATTGCGTTGTTAACCTGGGGGGTTGAAGTAAACCCCATTAATAAAAAAAGGAGAATACCTCTTTTTTATATTTTGCTTACCATCGGTTTATTAAGTTTAATAATTACGGGATCTTGTCTTTTCCAAGAAACACAATTCAAATTAAAGATTGTTTTTTTCGATGTCGGTCAGGGGGATGCTATTTTAGTGACTACCCCAGGAGGAGCTCAAATCTTAATTGATGGCGGAGACGCCAAGGGCTATAATCAAGAGATCAAACCATATTTTAAAGAACAAGGGATTCACAGACTGGATTTATTGGTTGTTACTCATGCCCATGAAGATCATCTTGGCGGGATAGTTCGTTTAATAGAGGATAAACGGGTTAAGATTGAGAAGGTCTTAGACAGCGGGATGCCTCATACTACCCAGTTATATCAGAAGTTCTTGGAGTTAGTGCTGGACAATGAGATTACCTATTTACAAGGGGTTCGAGGAACCCAGCTTCGAGTTGGTGATGTTAAAGGGTTGGTCCTCAATCCGCCCCCTACTTATCTGCGGGGGACTGGCTCTGATGTAAATAATAATTCAGTGGTCTTATTATTAGATTGTAATTCAATCCGCTTACTTTTTGTTGGCGATGCGGAACAAGCCGGAGAAGAAGAAATGCTTGCCTTTTATCACGATGCTCTCCGTGCCCAACTATTAAAGGTAGGGCACCATGGGAGTGAGACCGGAACTGGGGCAGAGTGGCTAGAAAAGATCAAGCCAGAGATTGCAGTAATTAGTGTGGGGGCGAATAACCCCTATGGGCACCCTGCGGCAGAGGTCTTAACAAGATTGAAGGCAATCGCCAAAGTTTATAGAACCGATCAGGATGGGCGGCTAACGTTTTATTTGAAAACCAGTCGCTTTGGCCGTCGGACCAAGATTCAGGTGGAAAGAGGTGTCCAGTGATGAAAGCCCAAGATTTTATCTTTGCCTTAGAAAAAGAGGGTCTTGACAGTATCTCGTTACCCGTCTTATTTTTAGGGGGAGAAGAATATTGGATTAATACCGGGGTTGCTGCAATCAAGCAGTTACTCTTCTCCAAACAAGAGGAAGATTTTAACCTGGTTACTATAGAGTTTAAAAGTATGGATGAGACAATGCTCAGAGAGGGGCTAAGTAACCCTCCATTCTTTGACGCCAATCGTCTTGTGATCCTTAGAGGTCTCGAAGAGATCAAAACCGCCTATGAAAATATTTTTCTGGACTCTTTACAAAAAACAGTCCCTGGGGTTTTTGTGGTTATTACTGCTCGACAACTCGATCGCAGAAAAAAGTTTATTAAGGAAATGATGGCCATGGTAGCAACCATCGAATGCCCAAGTTTAAAGGTTTATGAGGCTAAAAGCTGGGTTAGACAGGAAGCGAAGAAGTTAGGCCTCAATCTTTCAAACCAGCAAGTTGATCTTCTTTTAGAAATGAAAGGAACATCATTAATGAGTTTAAACAATGAATTAGTAAAGCTCCGGATTTTTATGGGCGAGGAGAAAGGACCGGTTTCTACAGGAGAATGGAGCTCTTTACTCGGGGAAGCCTCCGAAACCAACATCTTCGAGATGATTGACGGAGCGCTTGAAGGTAGCTCAGGGAAAGCGATTAACCTTCTTGAACGCTTATTAGTAGCTGGAGAGCCGGAGCTTAAAATCCTAGCGATGCTTGGAGGAGAGGTTCGTCGACTCTTTATGGCCTGGGCTTTGTTGAAAGAGGGGCGCGGTGAATTTATCCAGAAAGAATTGGTCTGCCATCCATATGTAGCAGAAAAATTAAGAAACAAAGCTCAAAGGCTAACCTATCAACAACTACGTCAAGCGCATCACAGAATTATCCAGGCTGATCAGCGGATCAAAACTGGAGTGGGTGATTATCGGTTAGAATTAGAGATGACTTTGCTAGATTTAGGCTCGATCTTTAACCCTACCCAGAAAATAGCCCTAG
>DHOO01000042.1 GCA_002409975.1 Firmicutes bacterium UBA5388 | reverse complement strand
AGATTGAATGCGAAATGTGAGACTAGCGACGAGTATTGAGAAGTATTTTCTAAGTAATCGCTCACGCTGGCTACCGCCCGCACACGTGAAGTGATGAAAATGGGGCCAGGTGAGTCGATAAACCCTAGAGGCATTTTCTAGATAAGGATAATAGTATTAGCTGGAATAACAATAGCAGGAGGGAAACATGAACAAAATTTACGAACAAATACTGGAAAAGGTGGAGAAACCTGCTAGATATTCAGGGGGGGAGTTAAACACGACAATTAAACCTTGGGAGCAAGTTCTCCTTCGGATCGTTCTCGCTTTTCCTGATCTATATGAAATAGGCTTCTCCCATCTAGGGTTGCGTTTGTTGTACCATAAAATTAATGAGTTTGACGCTTATTTAGCAGAACGGGTTTATGCTCCTGCTCAAGATATGGAAGAAGAATTAAGAAAAGCTCAGCTACCCCTTTTTTCTCTAGAAACACAACATGGTTTAGGAGAATTCGATCTCCTTGGATTTACCCTTCAATATGAGTTGAGTTATACGAACATCTTGAATATGATGAGTTTAGCAGGAATACCTTTAAAAAGGGAGCAAAGGGGGGAACAGCATCCCTTAATCATCGGAGGAGGACCCGGGAGTTTTAACCCTGAACCCTTAGCAGATTTTTTTGATTTTTTTCTATTAGGAGAGGGAGAAGAAGCAATTATTGAGATTTTAGAAATAATTGCTTCTGGTAAAAACCAAGGAAGAACTAAAACAGCGATCAAACGCGATCTCCATAAGGTGGAAGGAGTTTATGTGCCCGATTATTATCAAATAGACTATTTACCAAATGGAAGAATTTCAAGTATTAATCCGTTACCGCCAGCGCCTAAAGTTATACATAAACGAGTTCTCCGGGACTTTGGAAGTAGTTCCCTTCCTGATAAAGAGTTGGTGCCATGGATAGAACCAATTCATGATCGCTTAATGGTGGAATTATTCCGAGGTTGTACTAGGGGATGTCGTTTCTGTCAGGCTGGTATGATTTATCGGCCGGTTAGAGAGAGACCGCCTGCGCTTATTAAAGAGTATTTGAGTAAACTGATCAAGAATACAGGTTATGAAGAAATCTCACTAACATCTCTCAGTAGTGCAGATTATACAAAAATTGAAGAGTTAATTAGTTCGCTGAATGACTGCTTTGCCCCACAGAGAGTGAGAATCTCTTTGCCTTCTTTGCGAATTGACTCTTTTTCTCCAGAATTAGCAGCTTCATTTCAAACAGGACGGAAAGGTAGTTTGACTTTTGCTCCTGAAGCTGGGACTGAACGTTTACGTCAAGTCATTAATAAAAATCTTTCAGAACAACAGATTATCGAGACGGTGCGAGCTGCTTTTCAGGCTGGATGGCAAAGAATTAAATTATATTTTATGATTGGTCTTCCTACAGAAACCGATCAAGACTTGGAAGGTATAGTCTGTTTGTCAAAAAAAGTGTTGCAACTCGGTCGTCAGATCCATGCGCAAAGAGCTGGACGGGTTAAAGTGGCTGTTAGCGCTTCCACTTTTGTTCCTAAACCCCATACCCCGTTTCAATGGCGAGCCCAAATTTCTATGGAAGAAACAATTCGTAGGCAAAATTTTTTAAAGGATAAGCTTCGGGGTAAAGGATTAGAATTTTCTTGGCATGAGGTGAAATTAAGTCAAGTGGAAGGGGTTCTCTCTCGGGGAGATCGGCGCTTAGGAAAAAGCTTAGAAAAGGCATTAGAACTTGGTTGTACTTTTGACGCTTGGGCAGATAAATTCCGTTGGGATTTATGGCAAGAAGCTTTAGCGGCGGCTGGTTTAAAACCAGAGGACTATACGCGAGCTCGTTCTTATGAGGAAATCTTACCATGGGAGCATTTAAGCGCTGGAGTAAGCAAAGATTATTTAATTAGGGAAGACCGACTGGCTGAGGAAGGAAGCTCCACACTAGACTGCCGTGCTCGTAAAAACTGTTCAAGCTGTGGGGTTTGTCCCACTATAGGAGCGCGGCCCATGCTGGTAGGAGGTGAAAAAGATTAAGTATCGAATTCAATATAGTAAAACAGGCCTAACCCGCTTTACTTCTCATTTAGATGTATTGCGAGCGATCAATAGAACCATTCGTCGGTCGGGTTTACCAATTGCTTTTTCGATGGGGTTTAACCCTGTGCCTCGTTTATCCTTTGGTCCTCCTCTTCCTTTAGGAATCGAAAGTGAGGCGGAGTTTTTTGATTTAGAGTTAACCGCAGACTTATCAAAGGAAGAAGTTTTTCATGCTTTAAAGCAAGCCTTACCTCCCGGATTGCAAGTTATTAAGGTAGGAAGACTAGTTCATAAGGTTCAATCCCTAACAGCTATGATTAATTCTATTGTTTATCAGTTTATCCTGGTTGCAAAGGTAAAACAATGTAGCGTTCAACTTGAGGATTGGTTTGAGCGTTTATGGGAAAGTGCGGAGTTAAATGTGATTAAAAACACTAAATCAGGAAAGAAATCGATCAATCTTAGGCCTTTCTGGAAGAGTTACAAGCTTGCTTTTACCGAAAACGATATTATCCTTTTTGCTATTGAAGTGGAATTCGGTCCTCGGGGAACTATTCGTCCTGATGATTTTTGCTCCTTACTATCTAAAGATTTTCAGGTTGAACGGGTAATAAGGAAAGAGGTGTTTTCCCGCGCCGGAGAATGTTGCAAAAAGGTTCTTTAGGAAGTGGTGGGATGGAAAAAGAATTTTTAATTAATGTGAGTCCTAGTGAGACTAGGATGGCTGTGTTAGAAGAGGGAAAGCTAGTTGAATTATCAATTGAAAATTTTACTACTCAGCGGCAGATCGGGAATATCTATCGAGGAAAAGTAGAAAATGTTCTTCCTGGAATGCAAGCGGCTTTTGTGGATATAGGGATGGAAAAGAATGCTTTTCTTTTTATCGATGATCTCCATGACGAGCGGGGACAAGAAGGAGAGAATATAAAGTCTTTGGTCTCGATTAGTGAATTGCTCCGCGAAGGACAGGAAATCATCGTCCAAATGGTTAAAGAGCCGATGGGTAATAAAGGAGCCAGGGTAGTTACGAATTTAACGCTTCCGGGGCGTTATTTAGTTTTAATGCCTACTGTGGATTATATTGGAATCTCACGACGGATAGAGGATGAAAAGGAAAGGGAAAGGTTAAAAAAGATTGCTTCTCGTTTAAAACCGGAAGGAATGGGTTTGATTATTCGAACTGCTGCTGAGGGAATTGAGGAACAAGAGCTAGAGGCGGACAGAGATTTTTTATATAATTTGTGGCAAAAGATCCTTAAAAAAACGAAAAAAGGTCCAGTGCCCTCCTTACTCTTTCATGATCATGATCTGCTCTATCGAATCTTAAGAGATCTTTTTACCGCAGAGGTTGATCGTTTAGTGATTGATGATCTACCCACTTATGAGAAAGCTTTGGAACTACTAACTGTCTTAGGTTCCCATCTGCGGAGTAGGGTAAAATTATTTACTGGGAGTTCCTTGTTTACAGTTTATGGAATTGAGCAGCAGATAGAGGAGGCTTTAAAGAGAAAAATATGGTTAGAATCTGGCGCCTACTTGGTTTTTGATCAGACTGAGGCGTTGACGGTAGTCGATGTCAATACCGGGAAGTTTACGGGCTCGATATGTCTAGAAGATACTGTACTCCATACGAATTTGGCTGCTGCTAAGGAAATTGCCAGGCAATTAAGATTAAGAAATATTGGTGGCATCATTATTATTGATTTTATTGATATGATTGATGAAGAAAGTAAAAAGAAAGTACTAGATTGTTTTGCCACTGAACTCCAAAAAGATAAGGTTAAATCTAATATTTTAGGCTTTACTTCTCTGGGGCTTCTAGAACTCACGAGAAAGAAAACTCGCCCGAGTCTTAGAGAGCAATTACAGCAAAGTTGTTCCTGTTGTGAAGGTACGGGTTTTAAATATTCGTTGGAGACGCAAACTGCCCGCGCTGAAAGGCGCATTTTAGAGTTGGGAGCAGAAAGGGCTAAAGACCGGGCCTTACTATTAGGGGTGAACCCTGCGATTGCGGCTTTGCTCATTGGGCCAGGAGGGAATCGGTTAAGCTTATTGGAAAAAACGATGAAAAAAACCCTTTTTGTTAGGGGTAAGGAAAGTATTCCTATACCTGAGATTCGGCTTTTAGCTGCAGGGGAAAAAGAATATATTCAATCCTTGGCTCTTCCGGTCAAAGAAGGAGATGAGTTAGAATTGCAAGTTGTGGAACCGCATTTAAATAATCCGCTGGACGGGATTGCTAGAGTCGAAGGATATATTATTGATATTGAGAGTGCCGGACGGATGGTAGGCAAACAAGTTAAGGTAAGGATCGAAAAAATGTTTAAGACGTATGCTAAAGGAGTTTTATGTGATTGACAACAATCTTCACGGGTGTTATCATATTATTTGTAGGTTTTTAAACCTGTTTCAAACCGCTCGGTTTTGGTTTTAAAACCGTTTTAAGGTACCAAAACTGGCGAGTCTAGGCGGGGAGGTGTAAGCGGATGTATGCGATTGTAGAAACCGGTGGTAAACAATATCGAGTTTCCACTGGCGATCAGTTTAATGTTGAGAAGTTACCGGGTGAGGTTGGGACTCAAGTTATTTTAGATCGGGTTTTACTAATTGGCGGGGAAGAGTTGAAAGTAGGAAATCCCCTGGTTGAAGGGGCTAAGGTCAAAGCAGAGATTATTGAACAAGATAAAGCTCGCAAGATTCTGGTGTTCCGTTATAAAGCCAAGAAAAACATCAGAAAAAGATTAGGCCATCGTCAACCATATACACGTCTTCGTGTGTTGGCTATCGAAGGATAATAAATGACTTCCGTTCAATTTCTGACTTCTGACGGACATTTTATTGGTTTTACCGCGAAGGGTCATACCAACTACGCATCGGTTGGAAAAGATATTGTTTGTGCCGGTGTTTCAACACTTGTTCAAACAACCGTTTTAGGGTTAGAGCAGTTGGTGGGGTTAAAGCTCCGCCTAAAGCAGGAAAAGGGAAGTGGTTATTTTTCTTGTCTAATCCTTCAAGAAACAGACCAAGAGAAACTCTGTCAAGCCAATTTCATCTTGAACCTGATGTACCTGGGTTTACAGCAAATTGCTGGAGAATATCAAAAATACGTTGAAATATCCATCAAGGAGGTGGAGAAAAATGAGGTTTGATTTACAGTTTTTTGCTTCTAAGAAAGGAATGGGTAGTACCAGAAACGGACGCGATAGCCAAGCTCAGAGATTAGGTGTTAAAAGATTTGCTGGGCAACAAGTTAGAGCTGGTAGTATCCTTGTACGCCAACGGGGGACTAAATTTCATCCGGGAAACAATGTAGGAATAGGTAAAGATGATACCCTGTTTGCTTTAGTAGATGGATTTGTTGCTTTTGAAAGAAAAGGGAAAAACAATAAAAAGGTAAGTGTCTATTCCGAAACTTTAGCCATGGTTTAAATCACTAAATCATTAACCGCCTTTAGGCGGTTTTTTAAACTGAGGGAATTGTATAATTTACTTAATCATCCTTTTAACACAGTATAAGGGGGGGTATAAGCACGTTCGACTTAGTAATTAACTTTGTCTGTTGTGAAAGGATATTCCATCTTCCCTGTAGAATAATATGTAGAGTATGGTTTAGTCTTAAAGGAGTTAATCAATGTTTATTGATGAAGTTACAATCAAGGTAGTTGCGGGAAAAGGTGGCGACGGAGTTGTTAGTTTCCGTCGTGAAAAATATGTTCCTAAAGGAGGACCTGATGGAGGAGACGGAGGAGACGGAGGTAGTGTTTATTTACAAGCGGATGAAGCATATACCACTTTAAGTCACCTTAGATACAAGAAATTATTTAAGGCTACCTCTGGGGAAAATGGAAAGGGTAGTAAATGTTTTGGAAAAACCGGGAACGATCTGATCATCAGAGTGCCTGTAGGTACCATTGTTCGCAAAGGAGAACAAGTGATTGCGGATTTTACTACGCACGGGGAAAAGTGTTTGGTTGCCAAAGGTGGCCGTGGCGGTCGTGGCAATTCAAAGTTTACCAGTTCTTCTCACCAAACTCCGCGTTATGCTGAGAAGGGAGAGGTTGGTGAGGAAGCAAGATTAGATTTAGAGTTAAAAGTGTTAGCAGATGTCGGATTAATTGGCTATCCTAATGCGGGAAAATCCACCTTACTTTCAGTGATCTCAGCTGCGCAACCGAAAGTTGCTTCTTACCCTTTTACTACCTTAAGTCCTATTTTAGGTGTGGTCGAAGTTGAGCATCGGAGTTTCGTGGTTGCTGATCTTCCGGGATTAATAAAAGGCGCCCATCAAGGGATCGGCTTGGGGTTTGAATTTCTAAAGCATGTGGAAAGAACCCGTCTTCTAGTTCACCTCGTGGATTTATCTGTTCCGTCGCCTTGGGAAGCTTTTAGGGAAATTAATTTTGAACTAGCCAGTTATAGTGAGAAATTAACACAAAAAGAACAGATGGTGATTGGAACAAAGATCGATCTGCCGTCTGCTGACGACAATAAAGAGGAATTTATCAAGAAAATCTCGAACCAAGGGTATGAAGTTGAGTGTATCTCGGCTGTTACTGGGGAAAATGTCAAGAATACGCTTTATAAGATCATGGCCAAGCTGGAGAAAATTCCTAGTATTCCTAAACTTGAAATCATAAATGATCCCAAAATAACAGACAAAAAAGGACTAGATTTTACCGTTATTAAGGAGGATTCTGGTTCTTATCGGATAGAAGGCGATGAATTACTTAAAAAGGTAATGCGCTTCAATCCTACCCAGGATGAAGCTGTCATCCGGTTAGACAAGATGCTCAAACACTGGGGGATATTGACGGCATTGGAAGAGGCCGGTGTAAAGGAGGGAGATCTGGTCCGCATTGGTAACTATGAGCTTGTCTTTCAGCTCGAGGACTATTATTAATTTTAGGAGGTTATTAGGCATGTCCTGCTTGGATTGCGGGAATTGTAAGGAGGATGCTGATCTTTTTTTCTGTCCAGCAAAAAATGAATTTGTGATTCGAGAGAAAACTGTAGTCAGAGAAAGAGAAACTCAGTGGAAAAAAGGAGATCCTCGCTATGAATTCCATCGCCGTCAACAAAAAAAGGACCGGGAAGATCAGAAAATTGGTTAATTTATCTATAGGGAATATAAATTCACTTTATTTTTTAGGTCGAGTCGGTAATGTGGATAACTATCTTATAGCTGGGTTGTAATTTAGTTCATTATTGAACTAAAATTGCTTGGTTTTGTGCAAAGGGACGAATGCGAGAATTGTGAGTTTGAGCACTGTAACTTCAGTGTTCTTTTTTATTTTTAGTTTAGGGGTGGCAAAGCTGGAACTTTATAGTATAATTTAAAAAGTAAAGCTTGCCAAGAATAACCTGGGAAGTGAGGGGTTTAATCTTGTTAGAAAATAGAACAGGGATTAAACAGGCAAAAAGAATTGTGGTGAAAGTCGGAACTAGTACCTTAACGTATTCGTCTGGACGTTTAAACCTTAAACACTTAGAAAAACTTGTTCGTCAAATTGCTGACTTACATAACTCGGGAAAAGAAGTAGTACTAGTTACTTCAGGTGCTGTCGGAGCAGGAGTGGGCCGTTTGGGATTAAAAGAAAAACCTCGAACTATTCCTGAACGACAAGCAGTAGCTGCTGTCGGACAGGGTCTATTAATGCAAGTTTATACCAAGTATTTTTCAGAATATGGTGTTACGGCTGCTCAAATCTTATTAACAAGGGAAGATATGAGTGATCGTCGTCGATACTTAAATGCTCGTAACACTCTCTTGATGCTAGCCAATGAATATCGAGCTCTTCCTATTATTAACGAGAACGACACCGTGGCTACGGAGGAACTTCAACTTCGTTTTGGAGATAATGATACCTTAGCAGCGTTGGTGGCAGGGCTGGTAGGCGCCGATCTACTCATCTTACTCTCAGATATTGAAGGTCTATTTACCGGTGATCCCCGTAAAGATACTAACGCCACCTTGATAC
Source organism: Firmicutes bacterium UBA5388 (assembly GCA_002409975.1). GTDB lineage: Bacteria > Bacillota > UBA4882 > UBA10575 > UBA10575 > UBA5388. Next base: position 597 of record DHOO01000042.1, on the reverse strand, counting down.
CAGAGGTAAAAGAAATATCTCCAGCTATTTGGGCGACAGCAGGGGAAGCGGGGACATCAAGAGGAACCGGAGGAATGATCACTAAGCTTGAAGCTGCTCGGATAGCTACTAGATCGGGAATTATGATGGTACTTGCCTCTGGGGAAGATCCCGACGCTCTAATGAAGATCCTTGAGGGAGAGACTATTGGCACAGTATTTCTGCCTAATCATGAAGCTTTGGTTCAGAGGGAAAGGTGGATCGCTTTTGCAGGACAGCCTCAAGGTGAAGTGATTATTGATCAGGGAGCGGTAACAGCTCTACTTCAAGATAAGAAAAGTTTACTTCCTTCTGGAGTCACTGGAGTTCAGGGAGAATTCGGGATTGGAGATTTGATTAGAGTTTTAGATCAATCAGAAAAAGAAATTGCTAGGGGATTGAGTAATTTTAGTTCCGAGGAGATTGAAAAAATAATGGGAGCCAATACTGCTCATCTACCAAAAGTTCTAGGGTATAAAACCTACGAAGAAGTAATCCATAGGAATAATATGGTTTGTCTGGAGTAACTAAGTAATTCTTCATGCTGGCTACCGCCCGCGCACATGAAAGGATGAAAAT
>DHOO01000040.1:15257-25253 GCA_002409975.1 Firmicutes bacterium UBA5388 | reverse complement strand
CTTTGAATTTTCATCACTTCACGTGCGGGGGCGGTAGCCAGCGTGAGCGACTACTATGTAATAACTTTACATTCACCTCCTCTAGCATGTATACCAAAAAATTAATTTCTCCAGTAATATAATACTGTATCAATACTACCTGAAGAAGGAGTTGTTATTACTCTATTACTTCCGCTTTCCCAAACAACGTTATTATTTTCATCCTTTTTGATAAATTTAAATTCAATTCTTTTGTTTACAGGTACACTTACAGGTAAAAACCACTCAGGATAATTTGGGTTATGGAACGGCATATAAACTTTACTGGGATCCCAATTCCCTATTTCTTCAACATTTCCAACTATATATATTTTTTCACCCATATTTGTGATTGCTTCTACATGAAAAATTACTTGTACCTGATCATCAGTCAAAACTTCATAGTTAAAAGCATTACTTGTTAAACCGGTTACTGTAACCCTAATTGTTCTTAATCCAGGAGTAATATTAGGAACAATTGCTTCTATATGTGTATTACTCCAAGAATTAATGGCTGCTTGCAGGTTATCAAATTTAACTATACCCTCTGAAAATCCAAACCCTTCTCCATCAATAGCAACAATATTTCCCGATCTCCCCATAGTAGGCCCTACTGCACCTATTTGTGGTGTATGAGAAGTAATTTGTCTATATTCCCAGACTCCAACCTCGGTTGGTCCTAGATTAAACTCATTTACTGAACCATTAGAGTTTACTGTAATAGAATTACCATTTAGCAGACCATTTAAATGATCATTATATGTACCAGCAGGAAGGTTGGAAATCAAACCACTTATATTATAATTGTATCCACTTCGATTAACTGCAACCAAAACTATATCATCATAAAATTGTCGTTCATAGATAATAACATTACTATTTATCCAACGAACCCATGTAGAGCCATATTGAATTGCCGGGTTATCTTTTCTTAAACTAGCCAGCTTATTGATAAGTTGATAAGCAGTTGTACTATTAAAAGAAGGCATCATCTGTCTTCCATCATCACAATCATACCCGTTAATATATTGTTCCGTTCCATAGTATATAACTGGTGTTCCTCTAGATGTTAAATGAAAAGCAATGGCTGTATGGAAAATATCATTATTCGGTTGAATTTCATAAAACCTTACCATATCGTGGTTATCAATAAATGTTACTGCATCATTTTCATAAGTATAATCATTTCCTGTATAGGTTAACATACTCTCTAAATCATACATATTTTCAGAGAAATGACCAAATACATTTCGAACTGTATGGGCATATTCAAAATCCAGAAAACTTATACTTGTTCTATCCTGAAAAGTACTATAGTCGTTATACAAAGAACTTGGTTTGCTTATAAAAAATTCACCAAAGTGAAAAACAGGCTTATATGCATTTATCTCATTAGCCCAAGACTTTAAAAAGGCGTCATTTTGATGAAGAATTGCGTCATTTCTTATTCCATCAATTCCAGTATTAAGCCAGTATTTTATAGCATCATTTAAATAACTTATGATAATCGAATTTTCCTGTGACAAATCTGATAGATTGGCTAAATCTTTGTATTGAAAATCAAATCTAGTCGTTTCCCAGTCTTCTCTGTTGCCATTATGATGAAATAACCCCTGATAATCATTATTCTGTGTGCCCATTAAATTGCCATCCCTGTATAAAGCTCCATCTATTGCACCATCCCTGTGACTAGTATGGTTAGGTGCAAAATCTATTATTACTTTTATTCCATAGGAATGTGCTATATTAATTAATTCATTAAATTTTTGCATGCTACCCCAATGCTCATCTGGTAAAAAATAATCTTTTGCCCAGTACCCATGATATGCATTATAATACTCGCCATCATATAAATACGGTTCATCCATATTATCATAAGGTGGAGATATCCAGATTGCGGATACACCCATATTAGCAAGATATTGGATTTTATTAATGATTCCCTGCCAATCTCCACCAAAATATTTATTTACATCTGTTTTATAAGGGTCATATGAATTGACTAAATTATATGGATTGTTGTTTGAAGAATCTCCATCAAAAAAACGATCTGTAAGTATTTGATAAATTACATCTGATTCATAATTTAATTTATTTCCAACATCGTTGCTATTTATAGCAAAAACAACTATGTTAACCGATAAAACTAACAACAAAACTAAAATATATATAGTTTTGTTTCTCATCATAACCCCCCCAATTAAAAGTTAAACGGTTAACTCAAGGCCAAAAATTAAATCCGTCGGACAGAATCTCTTTTTATTAACTTAACCGGTAATTTAATTTTTTTTTCGTCAATCTCTTTATTATTTATTACATCCATCAATAATTTTGCAGCGCAACTTCCTTTAATGATAATTGATTGGTTAATCGTTGTTAAAGCTGGATAAAGAAATTCTGCAAAAGGATTATCATCAAAACTAATTAAGGATAAATCATCGGGAACAGACACCTCCATTTCTTTTAACTTTTTTAATACGCCCACTGAGATAATGTCTGCAGTTGAGAAAATACCAGTTAATGAATTGTTTTGATCTAATAGCTTATCAACCCCCTCATAACCTCCACGAAAAGATGTTTCAGTCTCATATATATTTTTATCATCAACCCTTAATCCCTTTTCCTCTAAAGCCCGCCTATACCCTTTGAATCTTTCCATATAAACACCATTATCTAATAATTCCCCGGTTAATAAACCAATTCTTCTATGACCTGATTCCAAAAGATATTTGGTAGCAATATATCCTCCATACCTATCGTCTATTCCTACTGAATAAACAGTATCATCTTGCAAATAACTATCCACTAAAATAAAGGGTAAATCGGTTTTCTTTAAATAAAATAACAATTCACTATAGGCGCCAATAACTATCAAACCATCCAAATACCGCTGAACTATTAAATTATGAATTATCTCAGGTTTTTGATTAGAACCAACCAACAATAAATGATAATTATTTTTGCTTGTTACTCTTTCAATTCCTCTGACCAATTCACTATAAAAAGGATTATCAAACATTATCCCTGTTTGCTGATCTGTATTCCAATAGGGAATAAGTATCCCTATAAGATTTGTTTTTTGTTTTGCTAGTCCCCTTGCATTATAATTTGGTAAATAATTTAATTCTTTAATAGTATCTAACACTTTCTTTTTTGTCTCCGGAGTAACTTGTTTTTTGTCATTGATAATGTAAGATACTGTTGCTATTGACACACCTGCTTTTCGAGCTACATCCCTTATTGTTACACACATTTGTTACTGCCACCTTTTTGGTTAAACGTTTAAATATTTGTTTATAAAAATAATGAAACGTTATTAACTAACATATTCTCTTACTATTCTTTTCCGGAATTACGGAAACGTCCTTGCTCTTGATCACCTGCCTTCCAGGTCATCAAATAATTTTTTACAACTAATTTTCCGTCTCCCACAATAAATATCTCAATAAATCATAAAGACGAAAATGAAAGTAGGATAGAACTTGACTTTTCTATAAGATTTAGTTAATACTATTATTGTATAGTATATTTTCTACATCAACAAAATATTCCCTTCTCTATAAATTAATATTTACAATTTCACTGCAAAAAGTGACTAAATAAAACCTTTTAAGCAAGATTAGGCAGGTATATTTTTAAGTTAAATATCGAAGATCAAAAGGAATACTTAGATATTATAAGATAATCTTGCTAGGAGGCATTTTTGATGTTTCGCAAGAATAATAATCACAAACAACAGGATTTATTTAAATACTCTAATTCCAATAAAGCTTTTTTAATCTCAAGTCCGCCGCCATAACCTACTAATTTACCATTAGCGCCAATTACCCGATGACAAGGGATAAAAATGGGAATGGGGTTTCTATGATTGGCCATGCCCACGGCCCGCGTTGCCTTATCATTATTAATCTTTTTGGCTATCTCTTTATAACTGACCGTTTCTCCATAAGGAATGTGGCATAAAGCTTGCCAAACCCGCCTTTGAAACTCGGTGCCGGCAGGCGCTAGCGGCAACTCAAAGTTCTTTCTTCTTCCAGTAAAGTATTCTAACAGTTGTTTTCCTGCAGTTTTTAAGACCTCAGTTTCTCTGATTTCTAGATCTGTTGGGAGCTCCTCACTTTCCAAATAAAGGTTTGTAATCTGACCTTCATTTTCTACTACCCCTATTTTGCCAATAATAGTTTGATAGAAAAAAAGAGATTTCATCTTCATATCACCTCGATCATAAATAGAGGAATTTGAGTCTGGGAGTGAGCTACTTGCTTGAGATTTTCATCCAATCAATGCTGATTGGCTATTCCGGCGCTATGATGCCAGGTTCATTACTTACATATACTTTGGATCAGAGTATAAAAATAGGCGCGAAAGCAGGATTACTAATTTCCATAGGTCACGCCTTGCTCGAACTGATATTAGTTATCCTCATCTTTTTAGGTATGGGCCAATATCTCGGCACAGCATTTGCCCAAATGACCATCGGTGTTTTGGGCGGTATCGTTCTACTCTTTTTTGGAATAAGCATGGTCAAAGATAGTTACTTGGGAAAAGTAAGTATCGATTTCCAAAGCGAAGCTGACGATAAACACGGTAATATCTTAATCGGAGGCGCCCTCGTCAGCGCAGCAAATCCCTATTTCATCGTTTGGTGGACTGCCGTTGGCCTTGGATTGATTATGAATGCCTATAATACTTTAGGACCAATCGGAATCATCCTTTTTTATTTGGGGCATATCATCTCCGATTTAACTTGGTATGTATTTATTTCTTTGTTGGTAAGTAAAACAAGAAGCTTTATCAATTTAAAAGTCTATAAAATAATCATAACGGTCTTAGGTTTTAGTTTAATTATCTTCGGCGCCGGCTTTTTAGTGACATCAGCTAAAATAATATTTCATTACTTCTAAAAACAAAATCACACCGTTCCTGGATCTTCATTTCCTGAAAATACCGGTTTTCCATTGGTATCCATTCACGAAGAAACCGTTGATGCAGATCAGGTCCGTTTCTTCTTAAGATTCTTCGGCTTTGCTCTTTTGCTCCCACACTTAAAAAAACCTTGAGGTCGTAATAATTAATTAAACTAGGATGGAGACTGTAAACACCCTCTATAATATTGACCGCTTTCGGTTCTACTGCTATGTATTCCACCAGGGCCTGTTGGACACAGTCATATCTTTGGTATTGAAATTTGCCCCCACTTTGCAAACCATAGATTACTTCCTGCTTAAACCGGAGATAATCCACATTCCCACCGATCTCTTGTAAACGTTCTGCTGTCTTCAGTTCAGGTCGAAGAAAGAAATGATCCATATGAAATATATTGGCATCATACACCTCTTTTAACAGAAAGGCCAAACTGGTTTTACCAGCGCCGCTGTTTCCATCGATAGCTAACAAGACTCGAGCCTGAGAAATCAACAGCGTGGCAATTTGACGACAGAGCTCAAAATAATCCCGGTGCTTTGATTTAACCATATCTTCCATTTGCGTCTGTACCTTTCTTTGTAGTCCTGGTCCCTAACCTGATCTGTTTCATATTTACCCTTTTATTATATCCGATCATAGCTTCTAAGTCAGTTGGGATTTTGCTGTTTTGAGAGTATTCTCCCCTGTTCTTTTTGGGGTCATAACTACAGGGTCGCCTACCGGCAACCCTGTTTAATCATTTTTATATAATTTGTTTATTTGGGGACAGAAAGGGAATTTTTATAGCACTACTGCGGTGCAGGAATATATAGATATCCTCTCATAGTTTATTTTAATCTACCTTTGCCTCACCCTTCATTTTCCGACTAAAAACCAGGATAGCCAAAATAAAAATTACAGTAGCATATCCCATCACCCACCAAAGATGGGGGAACATTCCTCCATAATTACCCTCCAGAGCAGCTTTACCGGCATCAACTGCGTGAACAAAAGGAAGCGCATAGGCAATCTGTTGAAATGCTCCACCGACCAGATTCAAATCAAACCATGTGCCAGATAACCAAGCGGCAAGATTTGTGAGTAAGGCGCCACAAATTCCGCCAACTTGTTTGTCTGTAAGTAAACTTCCCGCCAATAAGCCAATGGCAATAAAAAGAATAGAAGCCGGAACAAGTACAATAAACACCATCAAGACATTAACACTGATTGAAAGTCCAAGAAAAAAGGCAGCGATAAAACAAATAGCGCTTTGCATGATCGCCATAGGGAAAAGTGGTAATGTATATCCAAGAATAAAGTTTGCTCCAGTAAGGGGAAAGGAAAATAGTCTCATTAAAAATGAGGTGCTCCGATCTTTGGAGACCAACATTCCAGAGAATAAGGAAATAAAGGAAAAACCAAAAACTGCAATTCCAGGCGTTAGATTTTCGATTTCAAACAAACTGACAGGGACATTAGATTGGATGAGGGAAAGTAAAAATAAGATGGCTAAGGGAAATCCGATGCCAAAAGCTAAGTTTAGAGGGTCCCTTAAAATTTCCTTCGTGTTGCGCGAGGCAAACGCTAATGTTTTCATCTCGATCCACCTCCATCTGTGGCCAGCGTAATGAACGCATCTTCGAAATTTTGCGCGCTGGCGCCTGCCATAAGCGCCCTTACTGTGCCAACGGCTTTAAGCTCACCTTTGGACATAATCCCGATTCGGTCGGAAAGAGCTTCTGCTTCCTCCAGATAATGGGTTGTCAGAATAATAGTTATCTTACCTTTTAACTTTTTTACAATAGTCCAAAGTTCACGCCTGGCAATAACATCAAGACCCAGGGTCGGCTCATCAAGAAAAAGAATCTGCGGATTTGAAATAAGAGCCATGGCAATGCTTAATCTCCTCTGCCAGCCGCCTGATAAGGTTTTCGCTCTGCTTTTTGCTACTTCAGTGAGACCAAAACTTTCAATCATCTCATTGGCTCTTTTTACAGCCTCTTTTTTGTTGTCGCCATAAAGCTCCGCTATCAGTTGTAGATTCTCTTTGACTGTTAAATTCGGCGCCACTGCTGTTTCTTGTGGGGAAACACCGATCTTTTCTTTCACGGCCAACGAATTCTTAACTATACTATCCCCAAGTAAAATTGCCTCTCCCCTTGTTGGCTTAGATAAACAAGAAAGCATTTTAATGGTCGTTGTTTTCCCTGCGCCGTTGGTGCCAAGCAAAGAAAATAATTCTCCTTGTTTAATAGATAAATTAAGCTTTTTTACCGCAACCTTCTCTTTATACCTTTTTTCAAGGTCTATGGTTTTTATAGCCATCATTCATCTTTCTCCTTCATCTTGCTAACTTTTTTGACTTCATTTGCAAACTGAGTTAATTGTTCATTATTTTCCTTTTCGGGAGGTTTATATTTTCCGCTAAAGATCTCATCTGCCATTTTATTAAAGAAATCAAGTCTTTGAATAGCAATACCCCTCTCGAGATCGGCAAGTAAAAGCAGGGTGTCACCCGGCTTTATATTGAACATATCTCGTGCTTCCTTTGGAATTACTATTTGTCCTTTGGAGCCTACCTTCACAGAACCCATGTACTTGTCCTGTACGACATTTTCAGGCTCTTCCTTATTTTCTTTTCGCATCCCAGAGACCTCCTTTCTCATTATAATCGTAAGTATGTAATGTTTATATGTGCCACATGTATTACTTGTATAACTTATTATACTCAGGTATTGTTTCTCTGTCAATAAAAAAGAGAAAGCTTTTGTTTTGCTTCCTCATAATCTTTCTTATCACTTATTTCACTTAGGCGTTATATAAGATTTACACCTTACAACTCTCCGAGTAGTTCACACGTTAGCAAACAGCAACAGACTTAAGGCCATAACCGCCATTCCTAAGATCAGCCCATAAATCGCCAAATGGTGTTCGCCGTGTTTTTCAGCCGTCGGTAGTGATTAAAAGTCCTTTTCTTTTTCTATTTTTTTATTTCTCAAAAACAGAATGATATCAATCGAGACCATTGATACATTCAGCATGTAAAGGTATATGACATTGTCAAAACTGTAAACAAACTTGTGAATTATTCCAGATATATAACCCAGTACAATTATAACTAGAAACAATCCACTTTTACCATTTGTCCTTCTTGATGTATATGACTTGTAAATTGATACCGGCCAGGCGGCGCCGAAGCATAATAACATCATAATTTCAAAAATACTCATTGATGTACCCCTTTCTGATTAATTTAGTAGATATTTTTTTATGATAGCAGTAGTTATTTAATAAGTTAAAGTTGATAAAAATCCAATCCGCGGTAAAGTGTAATGGTTCTAAAAAATAACGACAGCAAAATAAGCCTATGCATATAAGAATACCACTTCTTCCATGATACACGCAAGATTAATGAAGAGTAAAAAAGAAAGTCGTCTGATCCTATGCGACGATTATGTAGTTGGGTTATCACTACAGGGGCAGAAGTAATCCGCCTGGGCCAACAAAAAACCGCTCATGTTTCAATAAGCGGGCTGAAATTTGTATATAATTTTGGACCTAAAATAAATAATTCTTCAATTGTTCATAAAAGTTTTCACGTGTTCCTGCCATAATGACGACAACTACAGAACCGTCATCGTTTACAGCTATTCTGTAAGCGACCTCATAATTGACGCCTTGGTAATAAACGACATATCCATAAATACCTGATAAGTCGCCTTTCTTTGCTGTGCCTATAGAAGGGTCTTGACGATTAAGTTAATAGCCTCATGAAAAGCGTTTTTAAGGCCTTTTTCCTTAATCTTTTTAAAGTACCGTTCGGCAGGCGGCAAAAATTCTATCGGGTGCATATTAATCTTCTGTACCGAATATCTCAGTTACTTTAGAGCTTCCGTCGTCTTTAATTCTTCCTGCTAGTTTGTCTGCCTCATCGATCATTTTTTCGACCGCTTTTCATACCTTTCCGTTTACCTCTTTAAATTTAGCGACGAGTTCTTGACCTTGAAATCCTTGTTTAACGAGATCATCAAGAATTTCTACCGAAAAGGTTTCACTAATATCATGCACGGGCTTAATAACTAAAGCGCCATCATTAATAAAGCATTCTACTTGGGATCCAATGCCTAGTTCCTTAAAGAACTGTAACGGTATGGTTATTTGCCTTTTCGGCGAAACATTAATTCTCTTTTTTTGCATGGCTACCCTCTCCCTTAATGCAGAGTTTCCTATAGCCATATTATATGACCTCCTTTCGGATTTCTATACTAAGAAAATTTGTTTCCCATTTCTTTGTTTCTTTGTTTCTTGGTATCTTTATTATATCCCAACCTAAATTTTCTTACAATATTTTTCCAAGTCGTTTGCCCCGACTACCTTATTTATTGCGAAACATTTCAGATGGTTGCGGAAAACGACCTATTGACGTTGTATCGAAGAGTATGAATTAAGATGTCAGGTAAGAATTAATCCATAAGGGCAAAGATCAAGCATGGGAGCAAGACGATATCCACCTCATGAGCGGCTGGTATAATGCAATCCGCTGTTTAAGAAGAATAAGTTGATTCGATGGGCGATTTTCCCTCTCCGGATAGTACAGAATTAAAAAATCAGGCTTAATATGATTGCTCAATTCATATCCGGAAAACTCCAACAAATGCTGGGTTTCTTCTACATTTAGTTTGTTATTACGTCCTGACAGTCTTTTCCGGCTTGGATCTTAAAACAGGTGAATTGTCAATCCATTCATCTTTCAATTAGCATTTCCTGCATTAGTTTGAATGTCTGCCACGATTTATTGAAGCAGTCCTCCCATATGCCTGAACAAGAGATAGAGCAGCCTTAGGCCGGGCAGACCAGGATTAATCATGGTGTACCATATAATTAGTAACACTAATGTCCCAATTAACAGTGCGGCATCGGCGCTAATCCCTGTCAAGGTAACCCCACCGATAGTGCCGCTCCTTGACTGATCAAATCGGCGGCAGGCTGAGTATAGACGAGCGCCCATGGCTTTGCCTAAATCACGAACAGTTTTAGCCACAAATCGGTAAAACTCCGCCCCTCTCCGCCAAA
>DHOO01000040.1:8157-14960 GCA_002409975.1 Firmicutes bacterium UBA5388 | reverse complement strand
ATTCCAAAACGATAGACCAACTAAGCTGGCGGCGGCATTCTCCATACCTAATGCTTGAGCCGCCGGTACTGCCACATTATTAGGGAAAAACTCCGGTGCAAGTCCAATTCCCACCATAACAGCAGTTAGTAAACCCATGGCCAGCTGCAGCCTGGGAGACACGCCGACGGAGATCTTGATCTCGGCAGGTTTGCCAAGAAAGATGAGATAATACAGCTTAGTAAAAGACGCGGTGGTACCAACTCCCACTAACAAAAACAGCCGTTCCACCCAAACAACCCATGGTGTTCCGGTTTCAGCAGCCAGACTGACTGCATGATGGAGCAGCGTCTTGCTGGCATAGCCATTCAGTCCCGGCGCCCCGGTAATACCCAAAACAGCAAGAAACATGAGGACAGCGGTCACCGGAAAACGGCGCCACAGCCCGCCGAGGTTATACAAATTAGTTTCTTTCGTATGAAGATAGATCACACCGACACCCAGGAAGAGGGCAGCTTTAAATAAAGCGTGATTGACAATATGATAGATCGCGCCTAAGAGGCCAAGGCCCCCATCGGATCCCAGATAAAGACCAATGCCCAGCCCGAGGATAATATAACCAATCTGACTGACACTATGGTAAGCTAAAAGCCGTTTCGCATCACTTTGGAGCAATGCCGCCGTAACGCCCACTAGCATCGTACAGGCGCCTAGAAGAGCAAGACCAGGTCCTAGCCAGGTCATCCCGCTCCCTAATACCCTCCCCCAACCGGCGAACTCACCCACCCGGATCAGACCATAGGCTCCCACCTTAATCAGGAGTCCTGATAAGAGTGCGCTGCTGGGAGTAGGCGCCACCGAGTGGGCATGGGGAAGCCAAAGATGCAGGGGCGCCATCCCGGCCTTAATCCCGAATCCCGCCATAAAAAGAACAACACTCCAAGTAAACAGTCTAGAGTCTAAGGGAGCAACAAAGCCCCCGCCAACTTCAGGCAGCGCCTCCGTGGCCGCGCCCAACAGCACGATCCCCAAAGCCAGAAAAAGGCCTCCGACGATACTAAAGAACAAATAGAAATAGCCGGCCCGGACTGCTTCTTTATTCCATCGGTGAATAACCCAGAAAAACGAGGCAATCGTCATCAGCTCAAAGAAGAGTAGTATTGTAAACAGATCGCCGGCCAAAAAAACCCCCAAGACAGCTGACAGGGTCAGTAATGTACAGAACTCAAATCTCCTGGTCCCACCTTCATGTTTCATATATTCCGGCGCATAGATAGAAACGGCAAACCAGAGAAAGGCGGCCAGCATCACAAAGATGGCGGATAGGGAATCAGCGTGAAAAGTCGGCGTATAAGGACCGGAAAGGGGTATCCGAAAGTTTAATGGCCTACCCTCAAAAACATTTCTCAGTCCGAAGCCTCCTAAGACAAAAACAATAGCACTGGTGACTAAAGGTATGTTTATGGCTCTGCTCCGCTTAAAGAGCACGAAAAGCCCCCCTATAAGGGGAATAGCCGGAAGAATCACAAGCAACATAATTTGACCTCCTTTCTTTAGGAGCTATTAGCGTTATTCAACGCAATTAGCTTTTTTAGAAAAACCAGTTGACAACAGCTTGAACTCCGGGCCAAACGATTCCCGGCCAAAGACCAATGGAAAGCGCAATCGCCGCCAAAAGCAGGGTTGGAGCAAGCATAAGGGCAACCCTGCCTCCCCGTTCAGCATTAGGTTGAACACTTTTTCCTCTGAAAGCAGTTACAACGGTAGGAATGAAACAGACAGCATTAATGATACCACTGGCGATTAATACCAAAGCAAGAGGCCATCTTCCCCCCGCTACACTGCCCTTCATCAAGTAATATTTACTCCAGAAGGTATTAAGAGGCAGCATACCAATCATTCCCAGGCTGGCGATACCAAAGGCGGCCATAGTCATAGGAAGCGACCAACCGACCCCGCCCATCTTACTGACCTTGATCTCGCCGGTCTGCTCAGCAATGATCCCTGCGCAAAAGAAGAGAGTGACTTTTAGCGTAGAGTAACTGATCATGTGCAGTATGGCCCCAGTTAATCCCGAAGGCTGCAACGTAAAGGCGCCCAACAGAATATAGGACAGCTGGCTGATGGTGTGATAAGCTAATCGACGTTTCAAAACATCCTGCTGAGTAGCAATAGTAACCCCCACCAAAATAGTAAAAGCCGCGATTAGAGGAAGCATGCTACTGAAACTTAGCTCTGCCATGAGCTCGTGCCCAAAGACAGAATACACTACCCGCAGAATCCCATAGACACCGGAGTAAACAACCGCCACCGCATGCAATAGAGCGCTCACCGGAGTCGGGGCTACCATGGCCGCCGGCAGCCACCGATGTAACGGCATGATGGCTGCCTTGACGCCAAATCCAATCGTAAATAATACCAAGAGCCAGTTAAGTCCGTTCTTTAGACAGTTCGCCAGGATAGGCCCGCCGGCAAAATCAAGATTTCCTGCCCAGCCATAGGTGATCACGATCGCAATCAAGAGGGCGCCAGCGCCGGAAAGATTATAAAGAATATACTTCGCCCCGGCCTTCACCGCCCCAGAACTGCGCTCATGAATCACCAGTGGATAAGTAGCAAAGGTAAGCAACTCGTAAAACAAATACAAAGCCACCAGATTGCCTGAGAAAGCCACTCCAAGGGTCACACTGAAAGAGATGAGTAAAAAAGTGTAATAGGTGCGCTGTTTGTGTTTTCCTGCCATATACCCAAAAGAATAGACAGTAGTAAATAGCCAGAGGGTAGAAGCAATAAGTCCGAAAACCGCTCCCAATGGATCCGGGTCAAGGCTCCAAGCCAACCCCCCAAACTCACCGACTATTCTAAAGTTCTCTCCCGCAAACACCATTAAAGCGACTTGCCAGCTAAAAATCGTACCGGATACAGAGAAAACCAAAACAACCAAGTTACGCAGGCGGCTTCTAGCTTGGGGCATCACAGCAACAATCAGACCGCCAACCACACCGCTTGATAAAGCCAGAATAAGCGCAAGCATCTGTCAAATCCCTCCTTCGCCCCTACTGGAGCGCCAATAACTCAGCGGCAGCCCTTTTAGCCAACTCCAGGAAAGGCCCTGGTACAACTCCTAAAATCACTATTGCCGCCACCAGCAGAATAAGGGCAATCTTCTGCGGTAAACCAGGATCCTTCCAATCTTCCTCCGGGCCCGGTTCAAAGTAGGCGCCTCGAATAACCGGAAGGAGGTAAGCGGCACAAAGCACACTCCCCGCAATGATCACAGCTACCGAAAGGATATTCCCCGCTTCCAAACTTCCAAGGAGCAGATACCATTTCCCAATAAATCCGGAAAACAGTGGTATACCGATCAGACCCAGACTGCCTACTGTAAAGGCTGCCATTGTGATCGGCATTTTCCGACCAACACCAGCCAGCTCCCTGACATTTTTCTTTCCCGTAGCAGCGAGCATAGCGCCTGCCGCCAAAAACAGGGTTGATTTGATCACTGCGTGACTGGCCAGGTAAAATAATGTACCCGTCAGCCCCTTTGTGTTCACAAGACCAAAACCCAGGATAATATAACCCACCTGAGCAACAGTGGAATAAGCAAGTCTTCGCTTTAGTTCCTCCTGTGTCAGGGCTAATACTGAACCGGCGATAATCGCAACCGCGCCCACCAACGCCAGTATCCTGTGCACAGCAAATTTTTGCATCAATTCAGGGCCAAATACACTGTACAAGAATTTCAAAAGGCAGATCAGATAGCCTTTGACGGCAAGCCCGGATAAAATGGCGCTCGCGGGAGACGGAGCCGTAGAATGCGCATCAGGCAGCCAAACATGCAATGGGAAAATGGCTGATTTGACTCCAAACCCAACCAAGATAAAGCTGACCGCCATCCAGACCACATGAGGGTAATCCTGCCAGATCCGGCCCAGCTCCTGAGAAGCAAACCCCATATTCAAATGTCCGGTGACCATATATAGAAAACCAATCCCGCCCAGCACAAGGGTAGAGCCTAAAGTTGCCATTATCAAGTAGGTGAAAGCGGCTTCGGCGGCCCGCGGGTGATTGCGGGCGCTCACCAAACCACAGCAGCTTAGGGTAGCTACTTCCACTAAAACAAAAACATTAAAAAGATCGTTTGTTACCGCCATTCCGGCTAAAGCGCCACCCAGCAACAGATAGAGCACATAAAACCGGGCCACCCGCTCTTTACTACCCACCTCTTCGGTAAGATTACCCTTGGCAAACAATGACACCGGCAGACTAACGCCGGAGATAACAAGCAAGAAAAAAACCCCCAGACTGCCCGCCTCCAGCTCTATACCCCATGGAGCCGGCCAGCCGCCCAGTTGATAGATGATGGGAATACCTTTTTGCCTCAGAACAATGGACGCCAGATACCCCGCACCTACAAGCCCCAAAGTTTCAACAAAGATGACCAGACCTTCCACTAACCGCATCCGGCGAGCAAATGTCGGCAGAACAAAAGCAACAAACAGAGGAGCGATGACAACAAATACCGGCAGGTTAGCTGTGATCGACGCTATCACCTTTCTGTCACCTCGTCTCTCAGCTGAGAGATTCGCCGGGCATCGGTAGTACCGTATGATTTGTATAATCGAACAATGAGCGCTAAAGCGAAAGCAGTTACGCTCACACTGACCACGATACCCGTCAACATTAAAGCCGAGGGCAGCGGATTGATATACACTGACTTAGGGTTGACCTCGCCGAGGATTGGCGCCGCTCCACCCCGAATATTGCCCCCGGCGACAAACATAAGAAATATAGCGCTTTCCATAATATTAATCCCCAGCAGCTTCTTAAACAGGTTAGAGCGGGTTAGCACAGTGAGAGCCCCAATCATGAAGAGAATGACAGCCGCGACATACGGATAGTTGACGAGCAGTTTTTCCAGTAATACTTTCACGATTCTTCCTCCATCATTGTAAAGAATAAAGTCACCATGGTACTGGCTACCCTGATGCCGACACCGAGGCCGATGAGGGAAATAAGTCCCCCGGAAGAAAGCGCCCCCGGCGCCCCGAGGTCAACGCCGGCCAACTTATTCGCCAAAAAAGGAGCTCCTTTGACAATGCCCACCATTCCCATGATTCCATACCATAAGGTACCATAGCTCTCTGTCCAGGTAAGGACTTTTTCGGGCAGCTTGACACGGCCTTTTTCTATGCCGTAAATCGTAGAGTAGGCAATAAAACTGAGCCCCACAATAATACCACCGGCAAAGGAACCTCCCGGAGAAACATGGCCGTGGAGAATTACATAAAATCCATAGATGCAAATAAAAGGCAAAATTATCGCCGCCACCCGTTTTAAAATGAAGTCTCTCATTTACTGTTCACCTTCTCTTTTCCGCGATTTTAGGGTAATGACCACCGCAAGGGTTGCCGTGAACAGTACAATTGTCTCAAACATCGTATCGTATGCCCTATAATCAAGCACAATCGCTGTCACCATATTTAGAACTCCAGTGTCATCCAAAGCCTTGTTGACATAGCGTTCCGCGACCTGATTGTGGATGGGATTCGCCGGCATTCCATAGGGAGGCAGCTCCGCCGCAACAATCAGCATTCCATAGGCTGCCAGCAGAGCCAGCAGCAGAAACAGAAGATTCCTTATTCTCACTGCTATTCCTCCTTTCGGCTCGTGCGGAAAATGACCGCCATCATTAAGACAGTCATGCAGATCCCCGCCGCAGCTTCAGTAATAGCAAGGTCAGGAGTATTCATCTGTAGCCATATAAGAGCCATTGTCAAACTATAGGCGCCAAAAACAATGATCGCATGTAGCAGATCCTTGATATAGTACATCGCTAAAGATGCCACCACCAGGATGAGCAGAAGAACCATGTTCCAGTAGTCAGTAGCTATAAAATGCATACGCTCACCCCTTCCTCAGTCTTGTATCTGCCACCGGTTTTATCCCATGAATCAGGCTGGCTTTGGCCACCAAATGCGTCATGGTAGGGTTAATCGTCCAAAACAGGAATAGAATAACCACCAGTTTAAGCCGGATCATCCAGTTGGGACTAAGCAAAAAAAGCCCAAACCCAAGCAGCCCCACACCCAGAGTATCACTCATTCCCACTGCATGCATCCGGGTATATGGATCCGGAAACCTAAACAACCCCAAGGTTCCCAATCCAAAGGCCAAAAACGACCCAATAAAACAGATATACACTATCCAATTAATCATTTGAGGCCACTTCCTCCCTATCACCTTCGAAACCTTTTAAACCTGGCAGCCTGAGCTGCCAATCACCAGGTGTGAGCACTTTAAGGATCCAAAGCCCTCCCACAAATCCACATAACATAAAGACGAAGGCTATATCAATAAACCCATATTCCTCCCTGACGAAAGCCATCAACAAAATGATCACACTAACCTTACTGGTGATGGCATTAATGGAAATGAGGCGATCAATGACTGTTGGCCCGATAATTGCCCGCAACAGCACCAGGAGAATCAAGACCATGAGCCCCGCCAGTATCCACCACATGCTTTGCCCTCCTTCCCATCTTTGTTTCCAGATTTTTAATTTCGTCAATGAGCCGCCAATATAAAAGATCAATCCCGGTCTCTTTGGTAAGCGCATGCACTATGAATCGGCCGGTTTCCGGATCAACATCCACAGTCACCGTGCCCGGGGTAATGGTAATACAAGTTGCAAAAAGCACCCTCCCCCAGTTGCTGTTGAGATTTGGTTCCATCACCAAAAACATCGGTTTCGCTGGCGGGCGGGAAAACAGCAATGTCTTGGCTACGGCGATGTTGGCTTGAATTACCCACCCAACCAGCAA
>DHOO01000040.1:6055-7911 GCA_002409975.1 Firmicutes bacterium UBA5388 | reverse complement strand
ATGAGCGCCCCGACCAGAATGTGCTGCAGATCCGCCTCTGCCGAAATCACTAACCAAAATGTCAACAATAAAGCAAAAAGAACCAATGATCGCTTGCTCACGATAAACCTCCTTTTTCTATGCCGGATCAGCACACGGAGAATCCAGGGCGCTAACCCCATACATAGAATAATTAAGCGCTCCCCAAGGGACCAAATACGCATTCATCCCTGTTATCTTGGGACACCTCCTCAGACGCCCTTCGTACAGCGCTCTCCAGTCTCTTACACACTCGAGATCTGCCCAAGCTGTCAACTACACCCATTCTGATCAACATCCGCAAAGGCCTTCTGTTAAGTCCACCTATATATATGCTTTTGCCTTCCCCCTGCAAACGCCAGACAAAATCCCGAAGAGCCAGAGCTCCAGTCTCATCGATCACGGATACGTTAGATAAATCCAAAACCAGGATAGGTTTTCCGGATCTCGCTCTTACGAAACGCCTCATATTCTCTACCCCAACAAAAAACAAAGGTCCATGGAAAGCGATTACTTCGACATCAGGATGAATAGGGGAAACCGAGGCTTTGGCGCTTTGCCGGCCGACTACTTTACCTCGTGGTGAAAAAGCCAATTCAACCAGCACCACAATGCCAGCTAGAACAACTCCTACCGCCACGGCGATCGTCAGATCCTTCACCACTGTCAAGATGGTAGTAATAGTCATAATCGCTCCATAGCTCCAGCGAGCACGGGGCATCAGTTTTAGACTTTTCCAATCGGCTGTGCGAACCGAAGCAACCATGAGGATAGCTGCCAATGAGGCTAAGGGTATGCGCTTGACAATAGGACCAAAAACCAGAACCATCAGCATCAAGAAGATAGCGTGCAGGATACTGGAAAGTCGAGTGCGCCCCCCACTATGAACATTAACTCCAGAACGGGCGACAGCCCCAGATACGGGCAGACCACCAATCATTGAAGAGACAAGATTCCCCAGGCCTTGGCCAATAAGCTCCCGGTTGCTGTCATGCCGGACACCGATCATCCCATCGGTAACCTCTGCGGATAACAATGCTGAGATGCTGCCTAAAAGACAAATCGTGAACGCCGGCATAATTAATTGACCTAATTCACTAAAAGGCATAATACCCAGTGCCGGTTTGGGTATTTGAAAGGGAAGATCACCCACAACATGTGGACTACGTATAAAAAGTTCGTTAACAACCAGGCCGGCGACAAGGCCAAACAGGGATTCTGGTACTTTTTTGAAAAAGCGCAGCGCCAAAAGAATCACTACCGTGGTAATTACTGTGATAGAAAGTGTTTCAAAAGCATCGCCAATTGCTGTCATGAAAAACAGGATCGAGACCCCATTCGTAAAACCAGCGATTACTGGTTGGGGCAGATACTTAACGAATCCACCCAACCGCAGCAAGCCAAAAACCACCTGCATCAAACCGGCCAAAGCGCCGGCCAGAAGCATGCCGCCGATCCCATACCGGCTAACAATGCTAACCAAAACTACCGTCATTGCGCCGGTAGGTCCAGTGATTTGCACACCACAACCGCCAAACACAGCCGCGACCAGACCACCGAAGATCGACCCATACAAGCCCGCCAACGCACCCGCTCCACTGGCAATCCCAAAGGCTAGACCAAGAGGAAGGGCTACAACTGCTGCGGTGGCTCCGCCCATCACATCACCGCGTATATGCTGCCACCATTTTTTCAAAAAATCACCCCATTAAGTAGTAGTCGTACCAAGAAATCGTTTCATATCTTCCATAACATTCCATAAACCAAGACTTTTACCAACGCAAAAAAGCGCAGGCTAGCCTTGACGACTAAGGCACTACGCTTGGACCACTCCTACG
>DHOO01000040.1:2337-5905 GCA_002409975.1 Firmicutes bacterium UBA5388 | reverse complement strand
CTCCTACGGGGTTAGCTGACGGGTTCGGGCTCCCAAGTTGCCCTACCTGATAACCAGGATTCACCCCTAATAATGGGTCCCCCGCTTCCCAACGGAAATTCGGAGCATAACGCTACTTTTTGTTAAAAAATACTGCTATTTTAATAATAGCACAAAAACCAGTTAAGTCAAGGAATGTCCGGGAGCAGACCTCCCGGTCTGCTCCCGGACATTCCTTCTTTTCTATGTGATGAAAGACACTTATCTACGCTGTTCCCTTTGTATGGCAACCATTGCTATTCCTATAAAACACTCAGACCCACGGTACCTTAGCATAGGTCATTACTCCTTCAAATTTAATGTAAACCCGCTCATCTCTACTAATCTGATCAATCCATACCTTCTTCCTATAACAGCTTTCAAATTGGTATATCCTCTCATCAAAGTATTATAGGGGATCAATATGTTTGTATGTGGTAGATTTATAGTTTCAAAAAAGCTGTCCTGAAAGGTCTTAGCTATATATTCCTCCTTAAAATCGGGCATATATTTCCAGTCATAGTTAATATGAGTCCTTTTAAGCATATTTACCTCCTTAAACTTCTGTTCCGTTCTTCCCAAATTTAAGGAAAGTCTTCTATAAAAGCCTTTATTGTTTTTTCTATATCCTATTTATTTTCTAGTGCCGCAAGTATTTCATCATATTTTTCTTCAGTTATCTTATATTTATTTTTTATGAGTATATAGGCAATCAACATACTGATCATCGGTATTAACCCCATCCCTATTCTCAGTATAAATAACATCTGTGGTGTGGCGCCAGACAGGATTATGTTGGCCCTTTTGCTTATATCTTCTATGAGGCCTTGCCCCTTTTGAATCTCAAGTTCTGCAACCTTTTGCGAATAGACAAATACACCCGAGATGATTAAAACCACAGTTACTAGCCCCTGCTGAAGGGCGGCGCCTAGCTTTGTCATAAATGGCCTTACTGAAAAGATTATACTTTCATTTCGTTCTCCTGTATTTAACTCATTGTATTCTATAACATTTGCCGTCATCACTACGAGGACGACGAAAAATAAATTCTGCCCGAAAAAGATTAAAAAGGCGCTTCCATATAGTATCCATTCAATCATTGGCATGATATAACCCAGGGACAAAAAGACGATATAACCTAGTGTAGATACCATGGTCCCAATTGCTATTATTTCCATTCTTTTAAACCTCTTAGTTAAAAGTGGAAATAGCATAAGTGCCGCTAACGTACCAAGGGCAAAGAATACGGTAAAAATAGTTAGTTGAATTCCTCCATACCCAAATTCAAAATAAAAAAAGTTCATACCAAAAGCTAAAAACAGTTCGGTGGCGATGGTATGAAGCAATATGACAGTAGAAACTATTATGAGCTGGTCATTTTGAAATAATACTTTCCACATCTTCTTAAGATTGACCTTTTCCCTATTCTCATCATGGCTTGGGTTTTCTCTTACCCCGAAGTATGTCAAAAGTGTAAAGGACAAAAATAGCGATGATATGCATATTCCTAGTAGTCTATACATAAAGACTGCATTTCCGGTAACCAGAACCGGTATGAGCCCTCCCGCCAAGAACTGCCCAATACTTGCAAAGACTAGAACCAAATTAGTCAATTCATTTCTCTCATGGTTATCCCTGGATAGATTAGGTAGCAAAGACCAATACGAAATGTCGTTAATGGTAAAAGTCATCCCCCAAGAGATATAAAAGATCCCAAAGAAGATGACAAATGCCCATCCACTCGGTCTGATCGTAAATAGGAGGATAGTGATAATAAAGTTAGTTATTCCACCGATCATTATCCAGGGCCTAAACTTACCCCCTTTAAGTCTTGTATTTTCAATGATCATTCCCATCATCGGATCGTTTATGGCGTCCCATATACGGGCAAGGACCATAATACCTGATACTGCACTAAACTGAGGTACTGTTAAGTTCATGGTATATTGAATATAGGGAAGTATAAACATAGACACAAGGATAAATACCATATCTCTACCAATACATCCTATGCTGTAACTCCATTTGTTTCTTTTCGAAAGAGACTGCATTTTTCCATCTCTCCTTAACTACGGTTTATTGTTTTAAAATACCGAAACTTGAGTTAGCTACATTATCTTAGGTATTTATCGATCATTTCTTCAGTGATTTCTTTTTCTCTGCATAGCTCGCCGTAAAAGCGCCCACTACCTCTTATAGTCCTCTCTTGTGTTTCATAGTTGACTTCAACCAGGCCAAATCTGGGAGTATAGCCATCATTCCATTCTAAATTATCTAAAAGAGACCAATGATAATAACGTCTAATATCTACACCATCTTCTATTAATCTCTTTATCTCTAGAATATGATCATAGATAAATTTAGATCGCTTAGTATCCTTGGCATCCGGGATACCGTTTTCTGTGATATATATGGGTAATTTATAAAGGTCATAGATTTTTTTAACTACTTTATATAGGCCTTTCGGATATATCTCCCACCCGAGATCGTTTACGCTCGCATCCGGTAGATCCTCTTCAACTTTCACCTCTCCAAACAACATTGCCGGATTACTAGATGAATGGATGAGATGTCTTGAATAATAGTTTATTCCTAAGAAATCGCAATAAATGCCCTTACCAATTGGATATCCACTTCCTATTGGGAAAGTTAAATGTCCCTCTACCATGCCATTTAAAAATAGTTTATGAAATGAATAGTCCATAAGCTCTTTACTAATTCTTGTTAACAGTTTATTTCCGCTGACATCAAAGTAAGCCAGATGCATTGCTATCCCTACAAGGGTATCATGATAACCCATTTCCTCCCTCATCTTGTGAATCATCTCATAGGTCTTTAAATGTGCTATAATGAGATTTCTTGAGGCCCTAAAATAGGACATGATCTCATCTTTTTTGCCTGGTGGATATTTCCCCTCCATAAAGGTATCGTTAACAAATACATTAGGTTCATTTATGGTGCAATATTCGCTAACCTCATGGCCGATGGAAGATATCACTTTTTTAGTAAATCTTAAAAAATACTTTACACTATCTTTATTGGTCCACTGCCCAATTTCTTCAAACCACTGTGGATGGGAAAAATGATGTAGTGTGATAAGAGGCTTTATACCTGCCCTTAATAGGGCTCTTATCTCCTGCTGATAGTGGCTAATGCCTTCCTCAGACCATATACCTTCTTGTGGTTCTATCCGGCTCCATTCAATACTCATCCTATAGATTTCATGATTCATCTCTTTCATAAGCCCAATATCTTCTTCTACTCTATTATAGTGATCTGCGGCAACTATTGGACTTTCATTATTGGCTATCTTCCCCTGAAGTCCCCAGTGATACCAGTTACTATGTCGATCACCACCTTCGATTTGGGTAGCAGCAGTTGCGCTGCCAAAGAGAAACTCCTTAGGTAACTTTATCGGTTTCATTTAATCCTCCTTAATCGCCATAATATATATGGACACTTGGTTTTTAATTAAGTCTAGCCCGGGAAAGCCTGATTCTTTCATTATAATTTTATCTCGTATTGCGACTCTCTGACCAAAGCTCCAGAG
>DHOO01000040.1:0-2044 GCA_002409975.1 Firmicutes bacterium UBA5388 | reverse complement strand
AGTTGTCCCATCCTGGAAACAAAAGTCGAACTCTCCTAAATACTTCATTACTTCAATCTTGTTACTCATATAATCGATTAAATTGTTTAAGAAAGACTCTAGCCTTTCAATTCCATTGCCTTCTAAACTATCAAAGATCATTTTTTGATAATCATTCCATTCTTTTAAGAGTACGATGGTTGTTTCATAAGCTAAATCCTCCTTGGTTTTAAAATATCTATAGAGGGTTCGCCTTGTTAGACCAACTCTATCTGCGATGTCATCCATCACTGTATTAAAAAGGCCTTTTTGCAGAAAAGTTTCTCTAGCTTTTGCGATGATTAAATCTTTTCTTTCTCTACGTTTATCCATAATCATTCTCCTGTCACAAAGTGTGTCATAATTTAATTGTATTATTTGTCACAGCAAGTGTCAATTAGTATTTAAATCAACTTTCTATTATTAATAACAATGCCGATAATTAACATACCTGATATTAGAAACCAATGATTTGCACCAATTTTATCAGCTAATATTCCTGATAGGATTAAACCAACAGGCATAGCAAGGGATACAATGCTTCCTTTTAGGGAAAACACACGCCCTAAATATTCCGGTTTAATTTTCTCCTGGAAAGTGCTGTTTTTACACCGCTGTAAAATGGAACCGAAAGTCCCATAATTGCACAACAGACCACAAATATGAAATTTGTTTTGTCATATCTAATTCTCCTACCTTTTATTGCTGGTTTAGTTCTGTTTATGGGCAATAAAAAATGCAGACTAATACTCCTCAGTGTAAGCTTAAGTCTGCATATTAACGTTAAAAAATACATAGGTAAAAAACGTATAACATTAGCTGGTTATACCCCAACTGTATCTATGTCTCCATTCGCAAAAGAAGCACAACAAAAAATACTTCAAACTGGTCATATCCAAGCTTTTCCGGATTTGGTTTAGCGCCAGTTAGTTGACTGGGAACTAACTCAATATTTTGTTTTTTTGCTTCTTGCGATAAGTCATCATTGTAGAAAGCTCCGTCAACACTGATTATCTTCTTTTGGGTTGGGCTCAGGGTTTCTGATAAACTCTGTAGAATATCTTCGGTAAATTTTGGGTCGCTATAGGTATTCGGTTCAAGGTCATAATGGGTAATAACTTGGTTCTCTTCATTATAGGCATTAACAATATTAGCAACATAACCAGTATTATGACCGTATCTTTTTCGGTATGTGGCATCTGGGTCTGTAGGATTTTGCAAGCTCTCTGGGGATATTTCTTTGCCCGGTAAGAACAGAATCTATAAGAACTCCTATATCCATCCACTTATGATAACAATAAAAATAAAATTTCCAATATTACGAATAACTTTTTTGTTCATTGTAAAATCCCTTCCTTAATTTAGCTGACATTATTACATCATCAGCGTTACTTGATAAGATATCCATCATATCTTGCTTATTGTACTCTTTGGGCAGTAAAAATCCCCCGATGCCTCCAGCAATTATTGTTGCCAAAATATAATTATCAAGGAGTACTATCACTATACAAGCAATGACTCCGCTGATAAGAAATGAAGCCACCCCTAGTAGCATTGACCAGAGTATATAAGTTATCTTGGATGTGTTAATTTTAGGCATCATGATCTCCTCCCTAAATAATAGATCATCAGCGTGATGCACTGCTTCTCTTTAAAATCTTAGAATAATGCACTAATGAGGAACTGCTATTTCTGCTATTGTCCAAAAAATAATCAACAATCCAACCGGAATGGATAGCAATGTCAATAAAGCTCTGTCTTTATTCTTGATTATTGATACAACTCCGACTATAAATCCGGCAACTCCAATAACCGCAATAAATGGAGTTGGCAGGGGGAGTCTGATATGCAAAGCTAAAGTCGATAATTTTAATGACATCAATACTATAAAAAGTAGAGTTAAGATAGCTGCCCATTTCCCGGTCGTCGTATTAGAACAAAGCCGGATTTTCATGTTCTATTCCCCCTCCTTTTAATATTCAGTATAAAAATCCGAGTTCAATTTTAACAACTTTCCCCTTCAAGT
>DHOO01000011.1:634-3786 GCA_002409975.1 Firmicutes bacterium UBA5388 | reverse complement strand
GTTTTCAGTGTGCGAAAGTTGAGTAATTCACCAAACGCCTCATCTGCTTCGTAAATATTTTTATCCATTAATCCTTGTCGGAATAATTCAACACAAATTATCTTCTCACCTTTTGAATCCGTTTCTCCTGTTTCTCTCGGGTTTCCATTCCCAGTTGAACTAGTAGGCGGTGAAGTTATTACCGTCGGTATAGTTTGTGTTGAATTTGAAATATCTCCCTGTGTTAAAGCTTTCTCCAAGGCACTTGCTGTTTCCGAACCATAAATCCCATCTGCTGTTACTCCTAGTTTTTCTTGGAGATCTTTTACAGCCTTCTTTGTTTTATCATCGTAAACTCCAGTCGGTTCAAGTCCTAAAAAACTTTGTAATTCTTAAACGTTTTCGCCAGCAGAGCCTTCTGATATAATTGTATGAGCATTATCTAAAATATTAGTAACAAATGCTCCTGCTAAAGTTCTAAGAGCACCTACTATTTCTGCTTTTTTAACTAACTCCTTTAACATTTTGCTATTTATTTCCTGACCAGTTTTTAAGCCTAACAGTTCCGCAAGTTTTAAAGCAGCTTGAGTATCAATAATTTCTTTTCCTGAAGTCCCGCTTAAAATACCTGGTCCGCCCATCCAACCTGCAAAAGCACCTAAAATCTGACTTACTGCTAACCCCTCTACCGTTATATCCTTTTGAGATAATTTTTGTGTAACACAATAATTTACTCCTGAAATTGCCGCATTACCTGCAATCACAGTTACAATACCTGCACCAGTACCAGCTAAGCACCTGAAGCCGCTCCACTTAAAGCATTTACACCAACTACACCCCAATTTACTTTTCTCATATTCCACCCATTGGTTGCAAGCTGGGTTGCTAAGTTCCCTCCTCCTACTATAACCCCTCCAACTCCTGCACCTATAGTCATTGTAACAAGCATTATGGCTTCCCCATCTTTATCAACAAAAATTAATGGTTAGGTCGAAGAATGGCGCGGTAACTCCCTTGCCCCGTTTCCATTCCCCGCCTTAAGAACCGTACGTGAGGTTTTCCCTCATACGGCTCACTAGTCGAGTTCTTGTAACAGTTTATGATTCCCTCAGGCTGGTTTCACTTTCGTTCCATGGTATCTGATTTGGTAATCATTATATAATCCCCATTGCTCGTATACCACCTTACTACTCCATTCCTTCCAGCCATAACCTGTTTATTGGATTTCG
Source organism: Firmicutes bacterium UBA5388 (assembly GCA_002409975.1). Classification (GTDB taxonomy): domain Bacteria; phylum Bacillota; class UBA4882; order UBA10575; family UBA10575; genus UBA5388. The sequence continues at coordinate 2,578 of DHOO01000011.1, read as the reverse complement.
CCGCTACATATATCTTTTGCCTCAGGTCCTGCAATTTGTTGATGGTTCCTGTCCTCACCATCACGCCTCCCTTTTTGTACAAAAGAATCTCGTACTAGCAGGCTCCTTCCCTCTTCTGAAGTTATGTTACTTCAGTGTCATCAGTACTACGTAAGCCTGTCCGCCATCCTCTCACCGTTCAGCCAATTTCCCGGGTTACGGTTATATGGCTTACCTTGCTTCCGTTGATTTCTCCAACGGGGTGAGGAGGATTTCCCCAGTTGCTTCTCATAACTTTCCAACCATGCCGCCACTGCTACCACGCAGATGCCTATCCGCCAACGGCAGTCTTGCGGATAGATGCTGTCTTCGCCCAACAACCACGGACTCGACCATCTGATGATTTGTGCTTACGAGGCTACATCTATGTTCACTTTCGTTACAGCCTGGTTAGTTGCTCGCCCGGCTCTACCGGACTTTGTCGATGGGCTTCAGCGTTTCGGTCTCCCTATCCGCCGCCATCCGTGCTATACACCCCCTGCCTTTTAGTGTAACCGGACCTTCCCCGGTTAGCTATGAGTGCCTTTCCTGGGCACACGGTTATTCCCACAATACACATACAGATTCGAATGATTCGGATCCGCCATCGGGTCCTCGGAGATAAACCTCCCCAATTTCGAGTCATACCACCTAGCGTTAACTAGGTGGTACTAGTCACACCACGATTTTCAAAGACAGACCTGCTAAATAGGAGGTTTCCAAATTTCCATTTAGTAGCAATCCGAAATATTTTTTTGTAATGATGGGCGAATGAAAAAATCTCCGGCATGATGTTAGCGGAGGTTTCTGGGGTTGGCGTGGGGGTAAGCCTTTTTAGTTGTTTTTTAAAATCTTCTATAGTTAGGTAAGTATAAATCCCGGTAGATTGTACTGAGACATGACCTAGCATTGCCTGGATATGCTGGATATCCGCATTGTTTCGAAGCATATGTGTGGCCATAGAATGTCAGAAAAACATGGAAAGTAACTCGCTTTTTTAACCGCCTTCATGATTAAGACTTGCAAAATCTGAGTAGACATTCTTTAATCATTAACAGTTAGATCGCAGGTAAGCGTGGGAAACTAACCAAATTTGGTATTCAAATCGCCTAGGTAGGTAATATCTACGTTTTTAAATTAAACCTCGTTTTATTACATCTCTATTCTAATCTGTTTCTTAACCATGCCGGATTTTTTCGGCAATCAAGTACTGCATAAACAAGTATTACATTTTCTTCGATACGGTAGTAAATAGCAAAAGGAAATCTTTTGGATAGCAAACGATGATACTTTTCAAAATATATAGTATGGATTCCCCCATATAGTTTTAAAGAATCAATATCCGAAAACAGTGTATTCAAAAAATATGCTCCAAGTCCTTCTGCTTGTTTTTCGTAAAACCTATAACCATCAATCAGATCTTGGCTTGCGGCGTCAAGTATTTTTATTCTCATGAAATTGTATCACGAATATGCTTTTTTGCTTTATCCCAATCTATAAATTTGGATTCTTCCTGTTTTACCTGTTTTTCTCTTTCATTTAAAACTTTTACATGCCAAGATGATGATGGTAAGTTATCTGCTTGTTTACAAAGATCATCCCAAATAGCTTCCATCGTTCTAATTTTTTCTTCAGTTGACATTTGTTGTAGTAATATATTAATATTCATTAACCCACCCAACTTTCGATTAATTAGTCTAGACTTATTATAACACAAAAAAGGAGTCCTACATCGCTATTATAGGAAACCCCAAAATCATAATATGGCAGTAGGCAGGGGGGTAAGATGTACCCCTTGTCAAGACAAATATTTTTCTCTTCTTAGTGAACCAGGTATTTCCATTTAAACCTTCGTTTTTCTTCGGTCAGGCTGCAATCTGTTGAGCCAGATAAATTTCCATAGGAGTCCTATAATTGTAAGTCTGG
>DHOO01000011.1:0-373 GCA_002409975.1 Firmicutes bacterium UBA5388 | reverse complement strand
AACCCAGCGTGCCTTCCCGTCCATGCTCTGCCGTACCCCTTCGACTTTGAGGTAGCTTGTGTAATCATCGCTACTAAATTGACTGCCTTGGTCGCTGTTAATAATCTCCGGCTTGCCGTATTGCCTTATGGCATCCTTGACTGCGGCAAGCACCGGCGCCGTATCAATGGTATCTGAGAGTTCCCAGCCGATTATATACCTGCTATACCAGTCAATGATAGCCGTCAGATACATATGGCCTCTGCCCATCCTGATGTAGGTGATGTCGATCGCCCACACCTGATTGGCATGATTGATATCCAGGTTCCTGAGCAAGTAGGGGTATATCCTGTGTTGTTTATTAGGCTTAGACAGGTTGGGCTTAGGATATACT
>DHOO01000026.1:41702-42302 GCA_002409975.1 Firmicutes bacterium UBA5388 | reverse complement strand
CGGAGTCGGGGTGCTGCGTCCACCGCGGGGGATCAAAACCTTCATCCCGTTGCCGGTAAAGACCTCCGTCGCCGTTTGTTGAGCCAGATCAGAGGCGAAACGAACATCTTTACCCATCACCACCGGCCCGAGCGGCTTCTCCTCCAAATTTTCCGGGAGGATTGGTCCAAAAGTGCCATGCTCCGTCCGCAAATCAACCAAGGCTTGCGTCATCGCCGCCACATGCTTTTCCGAAAACCCTTGGCCGATAGGACCGCGGTGACCGGAGGTCCCGTTTTTAATTGGTTTCAATTCTCCTTGGGGGTTAATGTACCAAGCGGTGATCTGTTCTTTGGTAAAAAGATCCTCCGGCCGAGCTTTTTGACCGGCCAGAGGATGAATCTGTCGATTCGGCATCTTGGCGCCTCCTTAGCTTTGTTACTTTAACTTTGAGCAGTTCAAGGTCGTGACTTTAGTATTTCCAATTTCCATAATTCCTTGAGAATGATTTCTCGATTTAGTATTTAATTCCTCCCCTAATATCGCCACTATCCCATACCAACGTGAAAAAAGCAGGACTTAACCATTAGTTAACGGCGGTTACCCCCCCCCGATCCTGGC